>JBCCKZ010000053.1:0-15112 GCA_039027135.1 Planctomycetota bacterium | reverse complement strand
CAACGAGTTTCTTTATATCGATTAACCGACCATAGATATAACGATCATGAACAACGATTCCTTTCCAAGCCGCCGCTTGATGATGCGATCCTTGATGCAGAGGTCAATGATCGGTGGGTCGCTGATGATGCCGGGTGTGGTCTCGCAGCTTCTCGCGGATGAACAGGACCCATTGCAACCCAAGCCAACGCATTTTCCGGCGAAGGCAAAGACCGTCATCTTCATTTACGCCACCGGAGGCGTCTCGCACATCGACACCTTCGACCCCAAGTCAACCGAGGGCGGCCGAGACGGTAGCGGTAACGACAAGCTAATGGGCAACCTATTTGGTGCAAAACCGAACCCTCGATGTGGGACGGTGGTCAGCGATATCTTTCCGCACGTCCGAGATGTCATGGATGACATTTGCCTAATCCGATCGATGAAAGCATCCCACTTCGATCATTCGGAAGCAACTCTCGGAATGCATACGGGCTCGCCCACCTTCGCGAGACCGAGCATGGGATCTTGGGTCAGCTACGGGCTGGGAACGTTCAATCAGAACCTACCCTCGTTTATCGTCATCGCACCTCATTTGCCCTACGGCGGAACACAGGTTTACGCCAGCGACTTCCTTCCCGCATTCCACCAAGGCACACGAGTGTTGCCCGGTGACAACCCGATCGCCAATCTCAGTTCGCCGGGAACCACCCGCGACCTCCAGAAACTTGAGTTCGAGCTCATCGACCAACTGAATCGAAAACACTTGAGCACTCGCTCTCACGATGACGCATTGACCGCGAGAATGAAGTCATACGAAACCGCGTTCCAAATGCAGCAAGCGGCACCTGAGGCCTTCAACGTTGGAGACGAACCTCAACACATTCGAGACCTTTATGGCATTGATCGAAAAACCAAAGGCCCGGGAGCTGATTTCTCATGGCAATGCCTCGTTGCGCGACGTTTGGCCGAGAGAGGCGTTCGCTTCATTGAGTTGATAGATACTGGCTCGCGACCCAATTGGGATTCACACGGCGAGATGGATGAACATGCGAAGCTCGCTTACAACACCGATCAGCCAACCGCCGCGTTGATCACTGATTTGAAACAACGCGGCATGCTCGATGACACGATCGTATTTTGGGCAACGGAGTTTGGACGCACCCCAACCAAAGAGGGCAAGAACGGTCGTGGACATCATCGCGATTGTTTCAGTGTTTGGCTTGCCGGTGGCGGTTTTAAAGGTGGACACATTCACGGGGTCACCGATGAAATCGGCAAGTACACCGTCGAGGATCCCGTCGAAGTTCACGATCTGCACGCAACGATCCTGCATCAAATGGGTATGGATCATGAGCGTCTGACGTTCAGGCATGCCGGACGCGACTTTCGTCTAACCGACGTGCATGGTCACGTCGTTAAGGATTTACTGACTTAGAGAGTTGCCTTGCTACGTATGAATGCATGTAGTCGCCGAGGCCCTAAAGCCCCCACCTTGTCTTGACCCCAGACATCTAATTCGATAGCCACCTAAGTCCGCCCCTTTGTGCAGACTAGGTGACTATTTGAATTAATGGAATCTCTGTTTGAATCGCTTCGAACGGCTACTCGTGGTTTGGTTCTGCTGGGAATCGTCCTTGCTTGGGCGACCCACAAGGAATCCCCGCCAGTGCTGGAGACGGCTCGTCGGCTGACCAATGGGATTCTTTTTCGTCCAGCTCATTTGACGGGCGTCGAGGATCCACTTGCCGATCGACCAGCGTTTGTCCGTAAGCCTTTAGGCCAGTACCGACATCTCTATAAGCACAGCCAGGGCATCATTGACGCGAATCTAAGACTGGAGCAAAAGGGCGAACTAAGCGAGATCTCGGTAGCCGCCGTGCTTGATTTGGCGGAGCCCTATCTTGGCGAGGGCAAGCAGGCGGACGCTTACAGCAATGCTTCGAAATTGAGCGAACTCGTGCTTTCGGGGCTACGTCGTGATTTAGGTCGACTTCAAAGCTGGCTCGATGAAAGCAACTTGAATCGCTTCTCCAGCCTGGGCGACTTACAGCAAAGACTCAACACCCAGATTCAAATACCGATGCTCGATCAGCCGGTTGACGTCAACACATTGATGATGGGCTGTGGTGTCGCTTTAGTACTGCTGCACGCTTACCTGGGAAGCCTGCTTAGAACGATCGAAGTCTCAATCGTTTCGATGGACTCGTTGTTGATTCGATCTTGGGTTGGACTCCACTATGGCTTTCACGGATCGGCCCTGTTTCGAATCAGTTACATCGCTCCGACGGTGATCTGGATCGCCCATCATGTGGCAATCGCGATAACCCCATCTATCTTGTCCCCGCCCATTCGCGATCTAACTCTCGGCGTTAGCATCATCGTGAGTTGTGCTTGGCTGCATCGCCGATATACCTCGCTTCAACTAGCAGCTTTAAGCATCCTTGAAGATGCAGATGAAACCGAGAAAGAAATAACGACACTCGATAAAGTTTCGCCAGTCGAGAATCATGCAAAGGCAGCCTGAACGAAGCCATCTTCAATCATGGCTCCTTGTTAAGTTCGAGGACGCGACCGCGGAGTGGCCCCCTAGCTAATTCCCACATCGGATCGATCCGATGTGACCACGAAGTCATCAAAGAAAGCTTGGGTCGTTTGGCGTGGAAGCCAGCCATCATCGCCGCCGCCATGGAACGTCGCGAAAGACAAGGTATCGATGCTGCTCGTGTTTGGATTGTTTACAAACTGCAATCCACCACGCGAAAGAACTTTTTCTCCGTTCATCCAAACCTCGACAAGCCCATTCGACTGACCCGTGCTGTTGAGCTTCACGCGTTGAACGAGATTGATCCACTCGCCGCGAGGGAAGTAGACATCACTTCCATCACTATGCTTAAGTTGAATGTCTTCACCAAACTGACCTGGCTTACCCATGTGATAAAGATACATGACCGCGCGTCCGTCATAACGCCACATGTACCGGGAGGTAAATCCATTCGTTCCATCGCAAGTATCACCACCGGAACAAAGCCGGCCAGACCCGTTGGCTTCGCCTTGGGAACCCAATCCGGGAAGCTTTCCGCCATGCTTACCATCGACATTTAGCCCATCACTACCGGGACCACCATCGCTTTGCTTGCCATTGAATCCAAAATTGGGATCGAATCGAACCCAGTAAGACAGGTAGTAGTCATCCCTATCTGGCAGCAAGAATTCGGCGGTTGCATTTGATCCCGCGGGCGTCGAGCGATCTAGATCCGTCCAGTTTGGGCTGTTGTAAACGCCATCTGTGTCGTTGGCATAGGTAATCTTAAGCACCTTGTTACCGGTGCCGCCCGGCCGTGCTCCAGTGCTTTGAATGGTTGTTCTCGCGTTGAAACCCGTCGAAGACGACTTGAAGTCTTGCCAATCCGCTTGTTGATCGGCGAAGGAATAGTCACCATTGCCATTGGATTCGAAGTCCACCGACTCGACTACAGATCCTCCGAGCGACGGAACTGGCATCTCATGGCCTTCTCCAACTGGCTCGGTACTAATGTTGCCACCAGCAACCAACGACACCGAATCGATCCAGAAATTCGCATTGCTGTCGCCGTAGAAGAAAATGACGTTCGTCGATCCACCGGCGGCCGTACCATTGGTTGAGAAGGTGATCGTGTGAGATGTACCACTGCTGTTGAGATTCAGAGGAACATCGGTGTAGGTATTTGACCCGCGTTTTACCTGCACCCGAAGTGGCCGATTGCCATTCGCATCAGCATTGAACGACAACGTGTAGCTTGTGTTGTTTTTCAACGTAGCCGACGTAACGGCGGCGGCGTCCCAGAAATTACTGCTCGCGGCACCATTAATGGCAACTCGCAGAGAGCCGCCCGAGAATCCCGCACTGCTATGGTTGGCATCGCGAGCATGGGAAGCATTGAGGTTTCCGTTGTTCCATTGGCTCCAACCGTTGAGGTTCGACGAGAAGTCGCCGTTTGAAATCAAGTTGTTGCCCTCGCTGTTACCGGGATCATCGTTGCCGTTACCGGTGTTGTCATTTTCGTTGCTGGTCGAACCCGATCTTATCGAAATGTTATCGAGCCAAAAATCATCGCCATCGCCACCGTAATACATCAGGATTCGAAAGTCTTGACCGGCGATACCACCGGGTGTTGTGAAATCAAACGATCGACCTGTTCCACCGGATCCCACCGTGAGTGCCTCATCGACCAGACGCTCGCTACTGTTCGTTCGTTCGACGCGAATCCTTAACGGTCGGTTGCCTTGAGCAACCGCATCGAAAGAGAAAGTGTAGTCAGTGTTATTGGAAAGACGGATCTCGTCATTCAACAAAGCGCGCGACCAAAGATCGTTGCCCGATGTCGCGTTAACCCGCAGCGAGTTGCCGGAGAAGTTCGGGCCAGCTGGATTGGGTTGACCAACGCGAGCAAACGAGTCACCACCCCAGGTTGACCACGCCGAGATATCTCCGCCGCTGAAGTCTCCATTCTGTACCTCTTCATCGCCACCATTCGTCGATTGCGAGGCATTGCTCGAACTCACGCTCACGTTGTCGAGCAAAAAGTCTGCACTGCTTCCACCATAGTAGAAGACGATACGAACATTGCGGCTCGCGGTGTCGCCGTCGGTGTTGAAAGTGAAGGATTTTTGGGTGCCGGACTGATTCAGGCTAAAGGTGTTGTTGATGAATCGAGTCCCGCCAACTTCTTCGAGTCGAACACGAATATCTCGATTGCTATCGGCGACAATGTCAAATGAGAGCGTGTGCTCGGTGTTGTTCTGGAGTGTTAACCCGCTGTACACCAAAGCTCGGCTATAGATGTTGCTGCCGGCGGTCGCCGAAATATCAAGAGCACTACCACTGAAGCCAGGTCCTGACGGCGAAGCCGAGCCGACACGAACGATCGAGTCATTTCCCCAGGCGCTCCAGCCGCTGAGATTTCCGCTGCTAAAGTCTCCATTGCTTAAGAGGTTGGCTGCGAGCAGCTGCCGAGTCTCTAGAGGCTCACCAACTAACGTTCGCGAGCGATGGCTAGGCCGCGGAAGATTTCGACGGTTCTGTGCACGTTTTTTGACAGGCATGGTCCTACGGGGGTCCGAGTGAGAATGAGACTCACCAGGACACCGAGAAACTGAACGCCTTCCCGACACCAAAAGGGAAGATTCCGCACCACGTTTCGAATTCGCAAGGATTCACCAGCACATCCAACAGCCAAGCGCGTTTGAAGATCGATGCCGAACCTCGTCCAGAACATTTGTTAAGATTTGATGAAGACCGACGCGTTTCCTCCTCCAATGGCCATCAAAGGAATTTCATCCGTCCTAAAGCCGCAAAGCGTTGTCGGTTCCATTTTGAACCCGGTACCATGTTCAAATTGTTCGATGGAGATTTCTTGCAGAGTGAGTGATATGCCTTCTCCAAAACCCCACCCAACGAGCCGTCACGCGTTCACGCTGGTCGAGCTCTTAGTCGTTATTGCCATCATTGGCATTCTTGTTGGATTGTTATTGCCAGGTGTTCAATCTGCTCGGGAGGCAGCCCGACGCGCTGCTTGCCAGAACAATCTAAAGCAGATCGCGCTTGCAACGACTAACTTTGAGTCGACGTACAAACGATTCCCTGATGGACTTTCAACCTTCCAGCGGGAACGCCCCGTCGATTGGTTTGGATACACCGTCTACGCCTACTTGCTGCCATTCATGGACCAGCAAAACCTATACAACGCTTGGGATTACGACGACGAGTACGAAGCCGCATGGCGAAATACTCGCGCTCCAGGTGCGAACTTCCGTAATCCGACCGAGAGATTTCAGTTCAGCGATAAGGCGCCTGCCGCTGCGGTCATTCCCTCATTCATGTGCCCCACTGATCAGCTCGAGGGGAAGACCGTTACGCTCGACTTCCGATTGCGTGGTTACCCAACGGGCTTCTTTGGCATGACCAGCTACCTCGCCAACGGTGGAACGCACAGCACCTACTTCCGCGATCCCGACATGCAAGCGGATGGCATGTTTTTTATGACGAGAGACGATAGCCAACCTCTCGCGGAAACTCCCGTTGATCGGCAGCGGTTCCTCAAGGACGGGCAGCTTCCCGCTAAGTTCAATGATGTTCTCGATGGCACCAGCCATACTTTGCTCTTTGGCGAACGATGGCACTATGATCCGAACTTCGATCGAATCCTCGCATTCCACCCTCGTCAGTACTCACGCTACGCCATTAATAAGTGGGGTGCCTGGGGATGGACCGGTGGTGGCAATGGGACGACTCACGTCTTTGGATCGACGCGTACACCCATGAACTTCATGACTCCTGAAGACGCTCCGGCGAGCTTTGCTTCGGTCAATGAGCGTATGAGTGCTTTCGGCAGTGGGCATACCGGCGGTGCAAACTTTGCTTTCGTGGATGGGAGCGTTCACTTCGTCTCGGAATCGGTCAATCCGACCATTTACCGTGCGATGAGCACCAAGGCCGGTGGTGAATCGGCTGAGCAGCAATACCACACTCACTGAGCTTGCAATTGCCCACAATAAGATCGATTAGCATCGGTAGATCACCTTTCTGGATTCTCATAGCTGCCGCCGGATTACTCTCCGGCTGCAGTGACCAACCCACGACGACGCTGGTCTCTGGTAGAGTCACGTTGGACGGTGAGGCCTTGGATGAGGTGCAACTGCAGTTCTATCCGAATCCGGAGAAGCCAACCGACCTACCCGCCAAGATCTCTTCGGGGATTACGAATGAAGCGGGTGAGTTCACACTCAAGACGGTCGGTGCGGGCGGCGCCGAAGGCGTCTTACCGGGATCCTACATGGTGACCCTGAAGGATCTAAAGCCTGAGAACGACCGGGAATACACCGGCCTGCCAAGACTTCCGGGCTTATGGCTTGATCCTTATCGAACGCCATTCGAATACGAAATCACCGAAGAGCCTCAGGAGATTGTGCTTGAGCTCGACTCATCGGAAATGCCCGAAGACTGACGCATCGCAAATGCGTCCAGATCGCTCTGAGTATCGATCCCCAAGGTAGCCGTCTCCGTTTTTTCGACGACGATTCGGTGTCCAGCCTCAATCGCACGGAGCTGTTCGAGCCGTTCCAGGTTTTCAAGAGTGGAAGTAGGCTGTTTGGAAAACCACGTGAGAAACTCTCTACGATAGGCATAGATACCTATGTGTTGCCAAGCGACCGTTGAATCCCCTGCCCAGTCGGCGTCGGACAAGCCGTCTCTTACATGTGGCAAGGGACTTCTTGAGAAGTAAATGGCACTTTCGTCGTCTGCAAGGACTGCCTTGACGCAGTTGGGATCAAGGTAGTCGCTCTCCTGTCTGATGGGAGTTACCGCCGTCGACATCGAAGCCGAGGGATCACCGACCAGTCGCCTTGCGACGGCGTCAATTAGGCTGGGCTCGATCTCCGGCTCATCACCTTGAACGTTTACAAAGGCATCAAGGTCAGTGAACTCCTCGGCCACAACCGCAAGACGATCGGTGCCGCTGGCACAGTCTGCGGGCGTCATGACAGCTTGGCCACCGAAACGCTGAACCTCCTCAAAAAGGCGTTCGTGGTCAACGGCAATAATGACCTGCTGAGCTACCTGGCTTTGAATCGCTTGGCGAAAAGTGTGCTCAAGAATGCTCCTTCCCGCCACCTGACGGAGCAGCTTTTCTGGCAATCGTGTTGAAGCCAACCGAGCGGGAATAATGACGGCGACGCGGCAAGCGTCGTCATTTGAGTGTTCGGTCACCTCGATCATACCCAATGCATGCCTTCTTCTTCAGGGACTTCATCGGCGTCGAGAAACGCCAGCTGGTCTTTCTCGAAGAAACGATCAAGTATGAACCTAACAGGAACCAGAAGGGCAATAAACACCGGAAAGAGGATGCGAACAATCTCATTCGGGTAAACGTTGATCACACACAGTAAGACTAAGCAGACAAGCTGAATCCCCGTGAAGAGGTGAATCTTTCGAGTCGGCACGCGCCGCGTGTAGTGATTGACCGGATACAGCTTGCGATCCATGAACAAGTAGCCGATTCGCTCGATGAATTGGATACCTCGAAGCGATACAAAACCCATGTAGAGAAAGATCCCGTAAAGGCATGCCATCGGGATGTACTCCAGGAGCGGCGTTACCAGCAGAGCCATTCCGATCAAGATATAGATCGCAATTGGCGTGATCCGATTCTCATTCACATGGATGATCTCTTCTCGATGCGAATCACCGCGAACCACCTCTTCGACATCAGCCAATGCTCGAACGTGGGCCAGCGACCTAACCGTGGCAGCCGCCATCCAAGGCCATCCAAAAAGGCTCGCAAACCCAACCAAGCCGCCGCTCACCACAAGATCCCAGTGATAAGCATCGCCCTTATCGAGCTTATTCTCAGGACTGTTGACCAATCGGACGGTGATATTCTGAGAAAGATAAATCAATACGGTTGCCAGCATAGCGGGGCCGATCGACGCGAAGATCAGCCAAGTCGGAACGCCCATTAGATCGACCATTCCCCATAACGCCCCACCCTCGTTGTTGACCGAAAGTGTTTTCAGTGACTCGGAATCGCCGAGCCACCAGGCAACGCTGATCATCGTCAACAATGCAATCGATGGGCCAAAATCCGCCAAGAACTCACGCATCCATGGGAACAAGTACTTGCTCTTACGGATTCCAATGAGTGTCATTGCCACATAGAAAGTCCCGATTGCAAGCACTAGCGCAAGCAATCCTCGAACGTTACCTTGGATATCACCACCGGCTTGAAACTCGCCCACGACCGCCTGGACGGCTTTGTAAATGAATATGAGCGACATGAGTGCCGAGAAGATTTCGTCTGTAAACCGAGTGAAATACTTCATCAGGTTCGATGCATTGGTGACACCGAGAATCGCCATTAGCACGGCGGTCCAAATACCTACCCAGCCATAGACACCCAAGAAGTACTCGCCGTATCCAGAATCTCGGCAGAGTTGATAGAGGATGATGGTGAAGATCAGCATTGGCCCAATCCCGCCCATGATGACGAGCGGACTGCCTGAAAAGACGGCATATATCACGCCACAGACGGCCGTCGACAGCAGCATCTTTGGCGCACCAATGGCCCCCTCAGTTTCCAGTCCCATGAGCCCGCCGAACGTCACGGCCGGCGCCAAACAGGCGAAGAACATAAAGACAATGGAGGCGATCGATTTCACTCTTAAACCATCGATGAAATCCGCCCGATAGTGCTTCCAACGGCGCTGAATGTCAGCGATCATCCCCGAGAACGGAACAGCTCGAGTGCGCAGTCCCTCGCTGACTTGTCGGGGCTTTGGCGAGGCCGCCATGACGTTTCGATGCGAGTGCCGCTCCATCGCATCAAGCACATCCTTCTGGTCGTTAGCGTACGTCGTCTCGAAGTGGAAGACGTTGTCACTCATCAATCTTGCAATCGATGAAAGTGAATCGAGATGCTGCTCTGTTTGAGCGTGATCACCAAGCATCAAGAATACGTATCGAGTTGCGACCCCGTCGGGAGCCCCCAGATTCAACGCATGCTTGAGTCTCACGAAAACCATCGCGGGTTTTTCGATCGCATCGTCGTAGAAGTGAGGCACGGCGCAGGCGTGTCCGATCACCGTTGGCACGATTTTCTCTCGTTCGATCAAGCCATCGACAACATGATCGCGAAGTGACTCGGGAAGACGCCCCGTCTGCACCAGAAAGTCGACCACCTCGCTGACGATTTGATCCATCGAGGCGGCTTCCAGATTCAACAAGCAGCTGCCCTGGGAAACGTTTTGGTAGAGAAACTTCATGACGACTCTGTCAGTGAGGCTGTCAGCGGGATACCCCGCTTGGCCACGGACCTGGAATGTTTGGGGGCTTAAGTGTAGCCGAATCCAACACTGTCATCGGCAGGGTATCCCTATGAGCTGCCCAGTCCTCGCACCAACTGGCTGATTGTCTCTTTCAGCAGCTCAATGCCTCCAAAGTTGAAGCCGAGAGACCGCAGTTTGGCATTCAACATATTCGAGGCCTTCGAAGCTGGCTGACCCAGACTTTTCATCCGAACCCCGCATAACTCCGATGCAATATCTGCAACTTCCGCAATCGGCACATATCGATCTACCGCATTGAAAGTCTGCCCACTGACCCTCTCTGGTGCAGTCTCCAGGATCAATCTGATCGCTCCAGCAACATCTCGCACATGAACAACCTTTCCTCCGCCTGAGATATCGACTTGACGACCGCCGAGAATATCGCCGACCAAACCGGCGTACCGCGATTCGCCGATTGGTTCATCGATACCATAAATGGACACCGGCCGAATCGTGCTGGCCACAATCTTGCCCATTGAAGCGTATCCATGAACGAGCGATTCGCATGACGCCTTGTAAATCCCGTAAAGCGACGTGGGCCAATGCGGATGGGTTTCGTCAATCTCGCCGGGCAGAGTTTTGCCGTGAACCGCGCCAGTGGAAACAAAAACGAAACGACCACAACCCGCATCGACCGCTGCCTCGATCAGCCTCGCCGTTCCCATTACATTGGCTTGCAGATATTCAATTGGATCGCCTTCCCCACCAATGAACGAATTTCCTCGCATGGCAACTGCAGCATGAACGACGGCATCGCAGCCATCAACAAGACAATCGAGTGACTCCGGATCTTCCAGATCACCCGGAAGCCAGTCGATCTCATCATCCCGATTGGCCGAGACGTTTCGAGTCAGACCACGAATTCGATGATCCGGTTTAAGTTCATCAATTAGATTTCGGCCCAAAAAGCCGCTGGCGCCCGTGATGGCAATTTTCAATGGTTCAACTCGGACTAGAGACAAAGGTGCATCACAGGTTCATTGTCCCAAGCTTAGAAAGCTTTGCCACCTGAGAGGCTAGTCATCTGCCGGGGCACCATCCTTGATCACAAATTTGGCTTGAAGCCGAGCGATCTCGCATGCCAGACCAGCTTGCTCAACACTCCGAAGCACTTCGGAAAAGTTCTTGTAGGCATCAGGAGCTTCATCCCGCGGATAGTTTCGACAATTGCTCAGCACATCACTTTGATTGAGTGATTCGTCAATCTGAGACTGATCGAGTGTTTTCTTTGCGCGAGTTCGACTCATCGCGCGTCCGGCACCGTGATTGATGCTAAATGCCGAGAGCTCAGCGCCGGGAAGGGCTACCATCACCGACGACCCATCCCTTGGATTCCCCGGTAATAGAATCGGGTGTCCGATCTCACGGAATCGTGTGGATTCCAAATCAGGATGCCCAGCCGGCAACGCACGAGTGGCTCCCTTGCGATGAACCCACTGAACCTGACCATCGATCGTTTCGGGACGGGCAATGTTGTGACTAATGAAATATACCAATTCACCTCGACATCCTGGAATCACCGATTGGAATGCCTCTAGCACCAACTGATTGATCAATAAGTGATTGACTGTCGCGAAGTTCGCACCAAGCGCCATATCGACGAGATACCGCTGACCTTCGTCCGAATCTAGTGGTGCATGAACGAGCTCTCGATCGCCTCCCGGAAAAGACCATTCTTTCTTCTCAAACCAAGACCGCAGAGCACGAAACTGGCCCATCGCGAGATCATACCCCAGGCCACGTGATCCACAATGCGAAAGAAATGCAACATGTTGATCACGCAATCCAAAACCATCAGCGACTGACCTAGCTGTGGGGTTATCAATCACTTTAACGACCTCACATTCCCCGAAGTGGTTTCCACCGCCATACGAGCCTAATTGACGATACTTGCGGAACAGACGATCACGAGAATCTCGATCACGTCCAAGCTGCTCGAGTCGATGCTGTAGCGTTTCGACATATCCATCGAGGCCCACGTGCGAAGCATCCTCGCATCGTGTTCGCCAAGCTTTGGGGATGCCCAGCTTATTTAGAACTGCTGTGGACGCACCCTCCGACGCAACACGAAAACCGACCTCCTCTTCGATCCGCCGCCCCTTGGTCACTGAACGACTGCCCTTCCCTGCCCCGGTGGGTGTCCGCGCGCAAATCGCCTTGATTAACTCTCGACGGACTCTTCGATCGGCCACCGCCTCAGCAGGCAGATCAAGTTGCAAGAGCGACATACTGCACTTGATATCGACGCCGACTGGTCCCGGATAGACGTGAGAAGGTGACACCATGACACATCCCACCGGCGCACCATACCCAAGGTGAGCATCAGGATTGAGCACCAACTTCGATACTCCTGGAGCCAATCGACTATTGACCGCTTGTTGAATCGTCTGATCATCGAAGGTTTGACGAATTGATTCGTTACCGATTACGACAATCGGATCATCAGCACCGACATCAATCGTTGCCGTTGCGGGCCCTGTGATCACTGGTTCGTAGACATTCATCGGTCCATCGATTCCCCGGTAAAGACTCAAAGGTTTTGATCATACACTCGATCAAGCCGAGGATTGACACCTACCGAGCTCGACGGGTTCGAACCATTTGGGTCTTGCCCTGTAAAAACATGCGTCGCGAGAGTACCTAGACGAGCTCTCGCACGGGCGCGCCGTCGGGGACAATCGCTGCTGGTGCAGGATCAGGAATAGCGATTGGATCCTCAATCACGTCATCAGCGAGGACGCCCGCCGCATCGTCGAGGGGTTCCTCGACGGGCAATTCCTCCAACAAAGGCTTTTGTTCCACTTCAGCTTCGGGCTCAGAACTTTTGCCTTCCAGCTCATCTTTCAAACGTATCAATTCGGAACGAGTCAGGTTAAAAGACTCGGCCATCTCTTGAAAGTGATCGTCATCGCGAAATTGAAGAGGCGTAGTTTCCTGACCGCTAGCTAATGACTCCATGTGTCTTTGAAGTCGAGTGAGAGGTCCCGCAAAACGTCGTGTGGTTTGAAGACAATCGACGGCCATCAACGGTGCCAATAACATCAGTCCTGGCATCCAGAAAATAGCCTCGGCGAAACACCGATTCCGAATATCACCCCATGTCTCATCAGGATGCTGAACGATCTGCGCGAATACAAAGATGATCGCGAAGTAGACGACGCAGCATCCACAATACAAGAAGGTTCTCACAAGGATCGGGCGTTGAAGGCCCGAATCGATCATCAGTCGGTTCTGCGGCAGCACCCAACGGCGGATCGCTTTTTTCTCGGCCATTGCAGAAACCCGACTAGTTGTTGAAAGACTGGTCGATGGCCGCAGATGAGCGGTCAAAGCTATTGGCGAGCTCTTCTCCCAAGAGCAAAACCGATCCGATGCAAACCGCAGCGATCAGCGAGACCACGACAGCGTATTCGACGGCGGTTGGCCCATCTTCCTCTCTGTGAAAGACGTGGCACGCCTTCTTCATTTTTTGGAGCATCGGGAGGGCCAACTTTTGGGTTCAGATATCAATGGGCAGAAACGCCCCTGACTACGTATAAAACTTAGGTTGTAAAAATGGCCCGGCGTTCGCTGGACTCGGGCTGGGAATGTTGAAGATCGTGGAATTCTGGCGACACTTCCGATTTTTCCGTTTGATGCGATAATACCCAGGTCATTTTCAAAGGATCTCTTGCATGCTCGGCCCGATTTTCGTCCGCGAGGCCTCGGTATTACCCCGACGCTCGCGAACCTACGTAGCCCGCGGCGTGTATCTGTTAGCCTTCTTAATCCTGCTGTGCACGGGTTACCTTGTGCTTGATGGCGCCAGGACGCTGGCCTCTGCAGGCGATGCGGCTCGGTTTGGACGATGGATGTTCACCCTCCTCGTTCCCCTTCAATGGCTGATTCTGACAGCCATGTCTGCGGTGGGATCCGCAAGTAG
Source organism: Planctomycetota bacterium (assembly GCA_039027135.1). GTDB lineage: Bacteria > Planctomycetota > Planctomycetia > Pirellulales > Pirellulaceae > Rubripirellula. The sequence goes on along the minus strand of JBCCKZ010000053.1, from coordinate 1,347 downwards.
CGTTGCGCAAGAGAAGGATCGACGAACGCTCATCCTCCTGTTGTTGACTCGTCTTACCGGTAGTCAAATCGTCGCGGGAAAGCTTGCATCAACACTGCTGACACCGTTCTCGCTTCTGCTGTGCGTGTTACCGCTGCTGATGACGTTGCCGTGGCTCGGCGGCGTCTGGCCGACGCAAGTTTGGATGGCAGCGGCCGTGACCGGGGCCTCAATTTTGCTCTCCGGTGCAATCGGTACGGTCGTCGGTTTATGGCGTGAGAAGAGCTTTCAGGCGATCGCTTTAACGGTCCTCATCTTAACCATGCATGTCGCTATCGGAGAGTCCGTGGCACGTGCATCGGGGTCCAGTCTCGCCTGCTTTGCCGCACCGATATCAACGCTCACCCAAATTCTCTCCCCGTTGGCAACCTTGGATGGTCGGGCGGTTCCCTTTGTGGCCACCTACATCGTTGCAACACTCACAACCGCAATCGCCTTGACGGGCTTCGGAATCTACAAGGTGCGAATTTGGAATCCATCTCGAGAAGTTCGTTTGCGTCCCCAAGCGATCGAGACCTCCGAAGAAGCTCTCCATGCTAGTGAAGAAGCGGGAACACTGGGCGAGATAGAACGAAACAGCTGGCGTGCCAGAGCACCAAAGCCGGTTTGGGACAACCCGATACTGTGGCGAGAAATCTGCACTTGGGCCTACGGGCGAAAAGTCATTCTGATTCGAATTGCGTTCGCTTTCGTCTTCGCATTGATCGCAGCGGTGGTCTATTCCCAGGTGCAATCTGGCGTCGCTTTAGAGCGTGCTGGGCAGATCGGTCGAGCGTTGCCCGCGTCAACCATCCCACTTACCGCGTTAGGAGTGATCTCACTTGTTCTCGTCAATGCACTGGCAGTGAACTCGATCACGGGCGAACGAGATGGCCTGGCTTTGGACCTCTTACTGGTCACGGATCTGAGCGCCAAAGAGTTCGTCTTTGGAAAAATTTTAGGCGTGATGTACGTCGCGAAAGAACTGATTCTATTGCCGCTCGCATTGATTGTCATGCTTGGTCTTTGGCAAGTTGTGACCATTGAAAACATGGTCTATTTGTTGATTGGTTCAGTGCTACTCTACATCTTCGTAATCACTCTGGGCATCCACCTTGGACTTCACTATCTGCGCGGTCAAACGGCAACACTCACCAGTCTAGGCACCGTGTTCTTTCTTTGCGTTGGAATCGCCGTCTGCATGACGATCATGGTGAGCTTTCGGGGCGCCTTTCAATTGCAGCTTCCGCCATTCTTGATCATGACGCTCGGTGGGGGGGCCGCTCTCTTTGCGGCTTTGGGTTTGCGCAACCCATCTTCAGCTCTCTT
>JBCCKZ010000052.1:0-15151 GCA_039027135.1 Planctomycetota bacterium | reverse complement strand
GCCGCCGTGTCCGGGGATGAGTTGGCTAGCGTCTTTGATCTCCAGATCACGTTTGACGCTCGACATGACGCAATCACCAAAAAAACCAGCGATGGCAAGCACCAACCCGAGCAACAGTCCGAAGGTAATGCTGGCCGGTGTCAAATAAATCGCCAGGAAAGCCGAAAGCAGACTTGTCGTAGCCGCGCCTCCAAGAAACCCCTCCCAAGTCTTATTCGGGCTGATCTTGGGAACGATCTTGTGACGACCGATGGTTTTACCCCAGATGAATTGAAAGATATCGTTCGCCTGCGTGATAATCAGAACATAAAGAAGCAGGCCCACTGAACCCGATTTCGAGTACTTCAGCATTGCTGATTCGGGCAACAGCGACAGTAACGCCGCCAAGTGGCTGAGGCAAAAAACAGTCAATAAGCAAGCCCACTGGACCAGTGTGATCGAGCGAATGAAACCCTTCGTCTCACCGATCAAAACGGCTCTGATGGGCAAAAATAAAAATAGCCAAACGGGGATGAAGACAATGAACAAGCCGTACTGTTGCATTCCAATCAGCGTGTACTGAATCGGAATCGCGAGATAAGCCCAAAAGATGATGCGACGATCTGCTAATCTCGTCGGCACAATTGAAAGAAACTCTTTCAATGCCAGGAAACTTAGAAAGCCAAGGAACCAAGTCGCCGGAATCCTTCCCCATACTAAGAATCCAAACAAGGTGAGAATCATCCACCACCAGGATTGAATCCGTCGGCGAAGTTCGGTCATGTCGTGTTCGGGGCGATGTCTGCTGAGCCATGTTCTTGCCAGTGATGCAAAGACCAGCATCAGAATCGTCACAAACATCGTTGTTCGACAATGAGACGGAAGACTACTAAGCATCATCGCGCGTCTGTGGTTTCGATTCCAAATGAAGGAAGGCGGCTCTTGAACGCCTGATGCACGTCAAGACGCAACCAAGCGTGATGATGACCAGCGTCAGCGTGATGACGATCCCACAAAACTCTCTGGCTGAGAAGACGCCCATGAGGACGGCGGCGAGCGCGTAGCCAGCCGTCATCATGGCCATTCGATGTTGCTTGGCCATGGGACCCATGAAGTTTGCCGGAGATCCAATGGAAACAGCCAGGACCCGAACGTAAGCTGTCAAAACGGCGAACAGTCCGGCGAGCCAACCAAAAGTCACCGATGCTGCCGGAAGCCAAGTTGCAGAGGTATCGCCCGCCACGAATGCCTCGGCGCAGTATCCCGCTGAGATGAGGATCAGCGGATCGGCAACGCGATCGGGAATGTCGTTGAACAGCTCGCCACTCGCCGTTCCAAGACCTCCTTCGACGGCGACGATTCCGTCGAGCAAATTGCAAATCAATCTCATTTGGATACTGGCAGCGGCAAGAATTAACAACGTCGCCGAGACGATGCCATCCGCTTGAGTCGACCCCAAAGCGAAAAGGCCACAAGCCGCGGCAAACGCGACACTTGTCATGGAGATCTGATTGGGCGTGATCCCGGAATTTGCGAGTGACTTAGCGACTCGATTGGGCCAGCTGCGTTTTCTGACGTTAAGGGGGCGTCGACCTTCGAGGTGCTCTTCGTTCATGATCGCGGTTTGGTGAGGTGAATCGTAAACACTGCCACCTCACAAGAGCCTAAACTTAAACCTCGACGAGCAACTAGTGATTCATCCACATTTATTTTTAGGGTAGCGGGACTCGCCAAGAGTTTCGGCGTTTGACGCATTTGCAAGTCATTTTTACCGAAAGACTTGGCGTCCTCCGCTACGCCCGAACCCTAAAATCAAATCTAGACGAAGTACTAGGCCGCGACTCTTAAAGTTGGGGTATTGGTTCGAGTTGAAGATTCAGTTGAAGTCGATGAACTGGTAAACGATTAGGCTTATCAAAGTGAGTGCTGGTAAATCATCGAAATTTGGAAAGCGATTGTATCGTTGCCTGAAACTGGCGTTGCTTGCCTACGCGGTGGTTGTGTTGGTAATGTTTGTTTTCCAACGTAGGTTTGTTTTCCTGCCCTCGAATGACGTGCGGCCGTCGGGGCTGGAGCCATGGCTCAACTCAGAATCACAGCTGATTGGTTATCGGCATCTTGTTGCCGAGCCGAAGGCTGTCTGGTTGATGTCGCATGGTAATGCAGGACAAGCTGCAGATCGCGATTATCTGGTGAGCATGCTGGGGCCTGATGTCTCGCTCTATGTCTTGGAGTATCCCGGCTACGGCTCTCGACCGGGTAGTCCCTCTCGATCATCAATCGGCGAGGCAGCTTCGGAAGCCTACCACCTGGTTCGTGATGAGAATCCGGATACGGCGATCTGTTTGCTCGGTGAGTCACTGGGTAGCGGTCCCGCAAGTGAACTGGCGCTTGAGAATCCGCCGCCCGATAAAGTGGTCTTGGTCGTGCCTTACGACAAACTCGTCAATGCCGCCGCTCACCGATTCTTCTTTCTGCCGGTCAGGTTATTGCTGCTGGACCAGTGGGACAACGTTAAAGCGTTGCAAGGTTATGACGGGCCAGTTGAAATTTACGCCGCCGTCGAGGATGAGATCATCCCGTTCGAGTTCGCCGAATCGTTGTCCGAGCAGGTCACAGGATCAAAATTGATTCGTCTTGAGGGTGGACACGAGGAATGGCCACTCTCCAAGAAGATGCGTTTGTCCTATGAGTGAAGACTCGAGCTCTGACAACCTTGGTGCTGACGCACCAACAGCGGAGATGCCTCCCACGCGGAGAGAGGCTGGTAATCTCGAGGTAACGATTGCACCTGAGTTGTCTCGCTCGGACGCGTCGGGTCAGGAGTCAAAGTCGCCGCCGAAACTGGAAGGCTATGAGCTGATCGATGAGCTTGGTCGTGGCGGCATGGGCGTTGTTTATCGTGCCAAGCATATGAAGCTCGATCGTCTTGTTGCCATCAAAATGATCTTGGCTGGGCAGTTTGCATCGCCGCAAAGCATTCAGAGATTTGCACTCGAAGCGGAAACGGCGGCTCGGTTGGATCATCCTGGCATTGTTCCGATTTATGAGATCGGACAGTCCGGCGAGAATCACTTTTTCTCGATGAAGCTGATCGATGGAAAGCCTCTCTCGGAACGTCGAGACGAATATCAAAGCGATCAACGCAAGTGTGTTGAGCTGCTTGTCAAAGTCGCTGAGGCGGTAAAGCATGCCCATCAACGCGGCGTTTTGCACCGGGATTTGAAACCCGCCAACGTGCTGATCGACAGTTCGGGTGAGCCGCTATTGACTGATCTTGGCTTGGCAAAGCAACTCGATAACGAGAGCGGTTTTACCCAGACAGGATTGGTGTTGGGGACACCGGGTTTCATGGCACCCGAGCAGGCTTCAGGGAAGTCGGATATGACGGTTGCCGTTGATATCTATGCGTTGGGGGCGATTCTTTATTGGTTGATCACCGGTCAGGCGCCGGTCAGTGGCGAATCCGCTTTTGAGGTTGTAAAGCGAACGATTGAGGAAGAGCCAGCGAGTCTTCGCGATGTTCGCGCCGATGCGGATCGGGATCTGAATCTGATCTGTTTGAAGACACTGCAGAAAGATCCGGCGGACCGCTACAGCTCGGTGGATGATCTGCTGGATGACCTAAACGCTTGGTTGGAAGGCGAGCCGCTTAGTGTCAAGCCACCCAACGTGTTTACGGCGACCCGTCGTTGGATCCAGAAGAACTTCCGTGGTGTTGCTGTGGGTATCGTCGTAGGGCTGATCTCCGGTCTATGGATGGGGATGACGATTCTCTTTCAGATCGTCGAGCAGCAATTTGAGAAGGCTCGATCGCTCAGCGATCAACTCCAGCTAACAAGTTCGTCGTGGGTTCTCGATCGTCTGACTTGGATTGAGACGGTGCCTGATGGAATTCGAGAGAGCTTGCCCTCTTGGATAACCATCTTTGCCGCCGTATGTGGCATAGCGACGATTGGCTTCTCAAAACCGAAGCGAGGAGACTCCGGGGTGTCAGCGGCTCTCACAGCGTCCTTGTTATCTGGAATCCTTGCATTTGTCATCAGCTGGGCTTGGGGGGCGATTTCGAACAACGTCAATCGTGCTGCTGATCAAGATCTGCGTCTTTTAACCGATTACTTTTTCGTTCACCCAGACGATCGAGGAAGCGTTGAGGCGGCATTGTTTGCTCGGTATCCGGGGCTTGAGGAAGTGAATAGCTGGGAACGCAGTGGATTGTTGCGTGCGAAAATTGGAATCGATCAATCGCTGAGTGTTCCGGGGTCGATTTGGACTGGCTTGATTGTGACGGCATTCGTCGCGGCCCTACCGCTATTCGTAAGTAGTCTCTTGGCGAGTGTGATTTGGCAACGCGAACACCGAGGGTGGTCTTTCTTTTGGCGTTCGCTCGAGATCGGCTTTTACGCCACAACACTGTTGTTCCTCATTTGTCGTTCGCTCGATGGCTTTGCGGGCGCGCCTCCACTTTGGGCTTATCAAGCGTCTTCTGTTGTCATCATGAGCTTGGCGATCTATGTGGCGCTCAAGCGGGGAGCCGTTTGGTGGCGTGTGAGCCTGTTTTTCGCTGTCATGGCGAGCTTTGTTGCAAACATGACCGATTCAGCGAACGTGGCGCGTTCGAGATGGATCGCTCAGGGGGCGAAGACAAACGAACAGTGGTTGGCGGTTTTGCCAAGACTGGAGCGGGAGTTGACGTGGAGCGGCGATCGGGAAAGCCGCTTTCGCCTTGCCACTCTTTATGCCTATCTCGAGATGGATGAGGCCTATGGGAGAGAGTGTGAAGTTCTTCTCAGTAATGCCAATTTTTATAATCGCGAGATTGCCGAGCAGGCGGCCAAAGTCGCGCTCTTGAAGCCCACGCTTCATGACGACTTGGATCGGGCTTTCGAAATGGCGGACATAACGTCCGATCAATTAGCCTTTAACTCCTGGGGATACTTATGTCGGACTCTCGCAGAGCTGCGGCGAGGGAGTTTTTCAACGTGTGTGGAGTGGGCCGAGAAAACAAGAGATGCCGCGTATAGCCAAGATGCCTGGCAAAAAGAGACGGTGATTGCCACGTCATTTCTCATTGAGGCATTGGCACACCAGGCATTGGGTGAAACGGTGAAGCAAGAAACAGCCATCGCGAGTGCGGCGGAGCTCTATGATCCCGAATCCGAAGTTTCATTCGAGGCCAAATTGACCTACGAAATTTTGCTTCGTGAGCTGAATAGTCTGCCGGATTCTCCGAAATCGAGCGCGGTGCAATAGGCTTGCAGCGGTCTTCGTCTCCATCGGTGGAGCTCAGCCCCATAGAGTCAGAACATCATGCTGGTGGTTGGGGCGACAATGAACCTGGTTTTTGATGGAAGTGTCATTGTCTCTTCGAAGTTAGGGTATAACCTTCCGTCGCTAAATTGAGTGAACCGTTAGTTGAACTAAATCGAAGTATTGAGGGCAAACTTGGATCCCCAGCAGATTGCCATTGACGCGTTGAAAGCGGCCATTGCCGCGACGCCGCAAAACACAGAACTTTCTGTGCAGCTCTCAGAGCTGTTTTCAAATCTCGGCCGTGAGGATGAAGCCGAGCAAACGGTACGAGACGCACTTAGGTCCTCTCCTGAATCCGCCGACTTGCAATTGCAATTGGCGACGCTTTTCTACCGAAGTGGAAGAGGATCCCATGCCTCGGCGATTGTCGAAACCTTGGTGGGTGATCCGCTGATCGGTGCGCGAGCGTTGGTGTTGCAAGCTCGACTATTACTCAACAATGGTGATCGAACGGCGGCCGTTGAAGCTTACAAGAACGCCTTGACCGAGGACGAGTCACTTTCAGATCCGTCGCTGGAGAGTCTTCTTGGATGGGATTCGGATGATGCTGATGAAGTGTTGGCAACGCCGCTGACCAGTGATGGTGAATCCTTGGATTCGGATTCGTTTGAATTTGGTCCCGAGGCTGATGGCGATCCAAAGGTTGAGGAGGGGCCCAGTTTAGAGCGAGGTCTGGCTGAAGGTTTTGAAGCCGTCGGTGGAATGGATGGCGTCAAGGAACAGATCCGGCTCAAGATTCTCTATCCGCTCGAGCATGCCGATATGTACGCTGCCTACGGAAAGAAAATTGGCGGAGGAATTTTGCTGTATGGACCGCCCGGTTGTGGAAAGACCCACTTGGCACGTGCGACGGCCGGTGAAGTGCAAGCAGGTTTTTTATCCGTTGGCATCAGCGATGTGCTCGACATGTGGATGGGCAATAGCGAAAAGAACCTCCATGAGCTATTTGAGAAAGGTCGTCGTCACAAACCCAGCGTTCTCTTCTTCGACGAAGTGGATGCGTTAGGTGCTAGCCGATCAGATATGCGTCGGAGCGCCGGACGTCATCTCATTAATCAGTTTCTTAGCGAGCTCGACGGCGTCGATGCGGATAATGATGGTTTATTGATTCTTGCTGCCACGAATACGCCCTGGCATCTGGATAGTGCTTTTCGTCGACCCGGACGGTTTGACCGTGTGATTTTTGTACCACCACCGGATGCAACGGGGCGTGCGGCGATCACGAAGATCCAGCTTAAAGGTAAGCCTTCCGAGGAGATCAATTTCAAGAAGGTTGCCGCGGCAACAGACGGTTTCAGCGGTGCCGACTTGCAGGCGATGGTCGATACCTGTGTGGAAGCCAAGTTAAGCGAAGCCATTCAATCTGGGTTGCCCAAGCCGATTACGACATCGGACTTGGTCAAGGCCGCCAAAGCTTTGCGACCCACCACGAAAGAGTGGTTTAATACCGCCAAGAATCATGCTTTGTACGCAAACGATGGTGGACTCTATGACGAGGTTCTGGACTACTTGAAGGTCCGCCGGTGAGTGACGTTCAGAACTACCAACAGGGATTACAGCGAGCGGAGCTATTACTCTCCCAGCGTCGATTTGAACTTGCCCGACGGCAACTCAATCAAATGCTTGCGGAGTATCCCGATGATTCGACGATTCACGCGATGTTATCCATGGCGTTATCAACCGATGAGTCGATCGGCGAGGATGTGCGGTCGGATGCCCACGTCGAGCAACTCAACCGTTCGACAGAGCATGCCCGGAAGGCGATTGTTTCGGATCCCAATGATCCATTTGCACATTACACTCACGCTCTAGTTCTCTACAAACGAAATCGCTACGAAGAGTCGCTCGAGGCAACTGACGATACCCTCCGTCTCGATCCTCAAGACAGCGATTGTTGGGGATTAAGAGCAGCAAACCTTCTTGAGCTCAAGCGATTCGAGGAGGCGTTGCAGGCAGCGGATCATGGTTTGGAGGTCAGCCCCGAACATGGTTGGTGTTTGTCCCTGCGAAGCTATTCGCTCGAGCGTCTGGGGCGACTTGTTGAGGCCAGTGGTGCCGCGCAAAGTCGTTTGCGCGAGGATCCGGATGATAGCCACGCCCATTGCATGGTCGGCTATACGCACTTGAACAGTGGAAGGCATCAAGAAGCCAAAGAGTCGTTCAGGGAAGCGCTCAGGCTTGATCCCACCAATGAGTTCGCTCGCGTTGGCATGATGCAGGCAATCAGTAGTCGTTCGCTCGTCTTTCGAGCGGTCTACCGATATTACCAGTGGATCAGTGAGTTCAACAGCAAGTTGGGCTTCATTATTATCATTGGCTTTTACGTCGTGTCGCGAAGTGTTGGTGCCTTGGGTCAGGCCTTTGAGGCGATTCAGCCCTACACGACGGCTATAGTTTTGCTCTATGGAATTGCAGCGATTGCAACATGGCTCGCTTGGCCGATCTTACAAGCCATGATGCGTTTCGATCGATTTGGCAAGCACCTTCTCAGTCGCGAAGAGAAGTGGAAGTCGTCGATGGTGGCGGGTGTATTGATCTTGGGAGCGGTCGCGGGTTGCATTTTTACCTATTTGAGCGAAGACTTTTTTGCCGTGCTTATCCCATTTATGTACGCAATGGTTATTGCGATTTTGATTGTCGCAACTTTCTTTGTTCCAATTGGGCCAAAGCGTTGGGGCTTCGCATTCGCCTCCCTCGTTGTCGCGCTGCTGCCTTTCTACGGACTGTTCTCGCAAGTCAACGGGCAGCAAGGTGCCTTTTCGCAATCGATCACTTGGTTCACTTATGGCACCCTCGCCATCCAGATTACCTCACAATTGGTTGCCAGTCGGCGGCAGATGGTCTAACCGAGCCGCTTCTAAAGTGTCAAAACCGCGGCATGAACTGCGGCAGTATCTTCTCGCCTTTATCCTTGGCTTCAGAAATGCGGTGCTGAACGTTGAGATAAAACGTGGGTATTGCTACAGTCAAAAAAACGGCTCCAAAAATGGGATAAAAGAAGTTAGCGCGACGTGGGTCATTGGGCTCATACTCGTTTGCAATCGAATAACCGGTGGCGAGTAACCATGCCACGATGCAGATGCCCGGGATGATGAATAGGAGCCATCGCTTTGGTTCTGCAAAGAAGGCTGTGATCGTTACCGGAGCCATAACTGCGAGAGCGAGAAAAATCAGCATCGGCCAATAGATCTCGAATCCGCCCGCAGCAAAGCACGCCAGAAACGAAATGCCAAGCAAAGTGAGGCAGCATTCCAAGACAATGTTGCCCTTGTCGACGGCGGCGCGAAACTGAGCGTTGCGAACATAGAAAACGGCATCCGTTATGGCTTGTGCGGGCTGCGGGCTCGCAAGCCATGGAATGATAGCTCCCAAGGCGATCAACAGAATGCTGTAGTTGGAGATGTTCTCTTTACCAGCGAAAGCGAAGAGGATTACCGCGTAAGCAATCACGGAAACAGTGATTGCCGTAATCAGAATGGGTTTCGGAAATCTTTGAATTCGTTCAATGAAGAGTCGGTAATTCAAGAACGGTTTGAACCAAGTTTCGATTGCACTGAGAGAATCCCAGTACGTTGCCTGGTATTCGGTGTTGTTGGGTTCGCCTCGGACAGCCAACCTCGCGTGAACGGAGGCCTGGTCGAATTGACGTGCATTAAAGTAAGAGGTGGCGAGATGATGGTGAGAAAATGGATCCTCGGGTTCTTGGGCGAGGATCGCTTTAGCCTGAATCACGCTTTCCTTGTCACGATCCAGCTTGGATAATGCACGAAGACGAAGCCGAAGACCATGGGAGTTGGTAGGATCAATCCTTAAACCCTCTTCGGCGCTTTCTAGGGCTTCGCTGTGCCTCTCGTGGGCATGCTCAAGTTCGGCCTGCGCGAAATGCGCGTAAGCGTTCTCTGGGTCGGCTTGTAATGCGGCCTGGATAAGGTTTTCAACCATTGCGATACGCGAATTGTTCGAATCGCTTGGCTCAAGAAGTCGATCGGGACGACTGTCCTCTTGAGGAGAGTAGCTCGCGTCCAGCCAGATGGCCCAGGCTAAGTTAATATACCCCTGGCCATAGGTCGGTGCACAGCGAATGAGGTTCTCGGATGCCTGTCTTGCCAGATCAAACGCGTTGGTTCGTAAAGCGGCATCGCTCAGGATGGCCAAGACAAAAGCGTTCGCTGGATCGTTTGCTAAGGCCTGGCATCCAAACTCGATTGCCTCGTCATATCGTTCAATCTGATAGGCGGCAAAGCAACGATCGGCTAATTGATTTTCGTCATCTTCTAGTTGAGTGTCATTCATTGCGACCTCTTGGTAAACATCTCATCAATCAAAGGCCTGGTTTGGGGATCGAATTTGGCTGCCCAAGATTGGATACTCCAGCCGTTTCGACTTTGCGTGTGTAGAGCTCATTACCGCATCGGACGGCGAGTGTCTTTCGGTCTTCGCCAACAAAACCAATTTCAGTCAAATCACCGGTCGAAGGTTTCTCCAAAATCAAGTTCACTCGTCCCAGAGGATCGAGGATTTGAATTCCGAGATCTGTACAAACATAAAGACTACCATTTTGATCGACGGTCATCGCACCGGCACCACTTTGCGTTTGATTTGGGGTGAGGTGAAGATAGCCAAATGGTTGTGTGCTAATGATGTTGCCCTGAGAATCGAGGTCGTGGGCAGTCACCAACCTTTCGCCAGCTTGGCTTCGGTAGAGCACGCTTGCTTGTGGATCAACTGCAAACGTTTTGGGTAGTGCTTTTGGGGAAGAGAGTCCTTTGGCGACTTCATCATCGTCTGTCTTTGTCCAACGCTGGCCTGGCACCAAGACTTTGATGCGTGTTGATTTAAATTGCCCACGTTGGATGGGTTCACCATGATTGGCCCACAGCCATCTTAACGCGTCAGGCAGTATTGCCGTCGCGTGCTTCGCGTTGTGCCCGCCCGTACCCCAAACATGATTCACCTCATACCCAGCGAAAGTCAAAGCTGAAAGCATTCGTTGGTTGGCTGACCACCAATCACCTGCGTAGATATCAAGATCGTTGCTTCCATCTTGCAGGAAAACTCGCAGCGGCTTGGGCTCAAACTTGCGCACCAATGAGGGAAGCTCCTCGGCTCCGCGGAGGCCGACGTAGGTTCCCACCGCACTAAATACCCGTCGGAATTGATCGGGCCGTTCCCAGGCAACGTTAAAAGCACATATGGCGCCACTGCTTGAACCGGCGATCGATCGATCATTGGGATCTTCGGAAATGTTGTACTCGCTTGATACCTCGGGAAGGATTTCATCGACGAGAAACCTCGCGTAGCTATCGCCCACGGAGTCGTACTCAAAGCTACGATTGAATCTCGGTTGGAAGCCTTCTCGATCTGGAATGACCTTCCCGTGATCAATGAAAACACCGATTGTCATGGGCATGTCGCCATCATGGATCAGGTTGTCCATCACCGTGGGGAGTTTCCATCCTTTTGCACGATTGAGGCCATCCTGGACAACCATTAAACACGCTGGCTTCGAGGCGTCGTATGCCGAGGGGACGTAGATCCAGTAGTTGCGAATAGTCGCCGGAAAGATTTCGCTGCGGAATTCAAACGGACCTTTTAGCTCACCCTTGGGGACACCGTCACGCGGCAACGAATCAGGGTGAGGTGGATAGGTCTCTTGCCGATCTTGAGCGAATGTAGTCGCCGCGAGTAGCAGTACCGTGAAGAGCAGGGCAGGGCGGAACATGGTGTTGATTCGAAGTGGCATGTGGGTTGGGGTTGAGTATTTTTAGGAGCCGAAGGGGGAAGCGTACGACGCCTCGGGGAACTCTGCTGCTGGTAAATGGGCAGGAGGCGTCGTACGCCTCCCACTACGGCTCAGCGATTTCACTTTCGTATGATTTGAATGGCATCGACAATGACGTAACCGTCCGTGTCGCTATTCGTGATCGTGACACTAATCTCCTGGCCCGAGTTGGCTTTGAACGTTCCCAACTCACTTGTCAGACGCAAGTCGCCACTGGTGACGCGTTGATTGACCTTTCGCGTTTGGACTAGTTTGTCGACGGCAATGACCACGGGCGTATTGGTGGCGCGATTGGGATTAGGTGGATACAGAAGATTGATTTGGTAATCGCCGTCGCTGCTCACCGTATGTCGAAAGGTCGCGAACAACTTTCCATCGCTACGCTGATCGTCATGATAGTATTGCTTTCCGATGAACCGATTGGATGATTGGCTGCGAACCCAACCGAGGTCGAGGCCCGCTTGGGGCTCATCGATGACGACGCCATCAAGGGATCGTGGATCGACGTGCCGGGTGGCTCGAGCGAGCTTTTTCTGCTTGAGCGTCTCCCTCTGATCTGCCGTGAGTTCGCATATTTGGTTATCGGCTTCAAGTTTTGCCCGGAGCTTTGAATAGTCCACCGATTGAACAGCTTGGTTGTTGTCGATTGCCATGCACGCCGCCGTTGCGGCAGATTGGCCAAGAATCATGAAGACCGGCTCCATGCGAATACTACCGAAGGCTGTGTGCGTCGATGAAACACAAACCGGAACGAGGAGATTCTGGCAATCTTGCTTTTTTTGGGGGTCAATGCGTCGTAGCTGATGGAGTAGGGCCCTTCCAGGTGAACGCCAATGTCACCTTCGTTTTGAACATGGCCTTCGGGCGTGATGTACCTTTGAACGTTGTGGGAGTCGATCGTGTAAGAACCCATGCCGACGGGTTTGGGAACATCGATATTGCTGCGGATGTGATGCTCGGCCATGACCACTGGGCCGACCATTCGACGGGCTTCTCGCACATAGATTTGGTGAGGCCAGTTATCGTTGTCGGTGAACTCGTCGGCTGCCAAACCCCAATCTTTCATTTGGTTGCGAGTGGATTCCGGCACCCTCGGGTCATGGCTGACAAAGTAGAGCCAGCCTTGTTGGTAGCGGCGGTGGGCTTCTAGGATCGCCTCGCGTTCTTCGTAAGAAGCTTCCGGGTATTCGTAGTTGCCTCCAATGAAATCCGAGCTCATGGGGCCGTGGTTGTTTGTGTCGGTCTTGTGATTGGGAATCGGATCGAACTTCCGAAGTGTGGCACGCCATCCCGCTTCATAGATTCGGGCCATGAGCTCGTAGTCGCTGGGGGCGTAGCCCTCCGGTTTTGGAAACGGGACTCGATTTCGCGGATCGTTCGACATGCACAACCGATAACAATACGCCTGGACACGGTGATCGGCGGTGCCGTAATCGCCCGGCGGTTCGGTGCTCACATGTTTGATTACACCGCTGGAAGGATCTCCGCGATGAACGTAAGGGTCGACCTTCTCTTTTAAAACACCAAAGTGATGGCCGTGGTGCAGGACGCCCGTTTGCACTCCGTTCCAGTCCTCCATGTAGGTCGCCAGGGCTTCTCGGCCCACGGTGTACTCGACACCCGCTGCGGCCATTAGGTCGCCCTCGTAAGTTGCGTCGATGAACATCTTGGCCCGGTAGACGTCGCCGTCGAGTGTTCGGAAACTCACGATCTTCGAGTCACTGGTGGTCACGCCACCTTCATTCCGGTCGAGCCAAGCATCTCGGTGGACTTCGAAATTGAATTCGCTCACGAGTTCTTCAAAAATGGCTTCGGCGACATGCGGTTCGAAGATCCACATAGTTCGCCGATCACCATCGATGGCGGGAGTGCCCTGACCCGTGTTTCCGTAGTCTTCTCGGTCTTGCCACTTCCAGGCTTCGGCTTTGTCGTAGTGATCGTACACGCGTCCGTAGAACTCTCGAGCCAATCCGCCGATGACCGTTTTGTTGCCGGTATCTGTCCAGCCTAGGCCACCACTGGATAAACCGCCGAGATGTTCTTCCGGGCAAGCGATGATCACCGATTTGCCCATACGCTTTATCTGCACAGCTGCCGTGATTGCGGCGGACGTTCCACCATAGATCACGATATCGGCCTGGTGCTCTTCTGCGTGCGTGGGGAAGGATAGGGCGACGAGTGATACGAAAGTCGCCAGAAACAGATTAAGAGCGTGACGTTTCATGGGTGGAGTTGTTGACCGTGTAGTAGATCCCGTCCGGGCTTGCCATCCGCTACGGTGGGAAAACCGGACCGACGATCACTCCAGGATAACTGAGGGCTTCCCGTCGGGGTTGGTGCCGGGTTATGCTCCACGCCCATGACGAAACATATCTTTGTGACTGGTGGGGTGGTTAGTTCTCTCGGGAAGGGGCTGACGAGCGCGTCGATGGGAATGCTGCTGGAGCGGCGAGGCCTCCACGTGCGAATGCAGAAGCTCGATCCCTATATCAATGTGGATCCGGGCACGATGAGCCCGTACCAGCATGGAGAGGTCTACGTGCTCGATGATGGAAGCGAGACGGACTTGGATCTCGGCCATTATGAGCGATTCACGTCCGGTGAGCTGACTCGCGATTGCAATTACACGACCGGCCAGATTTATCAGACGGTTATCGATAAAGAACGCAAAGGCCTTTTTCTGGGCAAGACCGTCCAGGTCATCCCTCATGTAACCAATGAGATTAAGTCGGTTATCAAACGCATGGGGGGCGATGACGTTGATGTGGTCATTACTGAAATTGGCGGCACGATTGGTGATATTGAGAGCCTGCCGTTTTTGGAAGCGATCCGCCAATTCTCTTTGGACGTGGGTCGAGAGAATTGCATGTACATGCACCTCACCTTGGTGCCCTACCTCAAGGCCGCTGACGAGCTGAAGACGAAGCCCACTCAGCACTCGGTGCAGCAACTCAGGGCGATCGGTATTCAGCCGGATATTCTGGTGTGCCGCACGGAGAAACCGATCAGTCGTGAGGATCGAGAAAAGATTGCGTTGTTCTGTAATGTTCCGACAAAAGCGGTTATCGAAGAACGCGATAAGGATTTTTCAATCTACGAGGTTCCGCTCTCGTTGGTCGACAACGGTCTTGATGAGCTGATCGTTGAAGGGCTCTCGCTCAAGCCCACAAAGACTCTCGACATCACGCCGTGGACAGATCTGTTGCATTCGCTGCGCAATCCCAAACACGAGATTTCGATCGCGGTCGTGGGTAAGTACGCGGAGCACAAAGATGCCTACAAGTCGATCTATGAAGCGATCGATCATGCGGGCATGCATCACCACTCATCGGTTCGCATCGGACGTATCGCCAGCCCGGATGTCGAACGCGAAGGTGCCGAGCGATTGCTCAGTGCGTACGACGGCATTCTTGTCCCGGGGGGGTTCGGTGAACGGGGTATTGAGGGCAAGGTCCAGACGATTCGATTCGCGAGGGAACGAGGAATCCCGTTTTTCGGAGTCTGTCTGGGGATGCAAACGGCAGTGATCGAGTACGGCCGTCACGTACTGGGGCTCGAAGATGCCCACAGTAGCGAGTTCAGCCGTGATAGCCCTCATCCGGTTATTTGTTTGTTGGACGAGCAAAGGAATGTCACGGACATGGGTGGAACGATGCGTTTGGGGGCTCAGCCAACTAAGCTCATCGAGGGTTCGCGTAGTCATCAAGCGTACGGCAGTACGGAGATCTTTGAGCGACACCGACATCGTTACGAGTTCAACAACGGTTACAGAAAGGTCTTCGAGGACGGCGGAATGAAATTCGCTGGACTGAGTCCGGATGGATCTCTGGTGGAGGTTATCGAATTGCCGGACCATCCCTGGTTTGTGGCGACTCAGTATCACCCTGAATTCAAAAGCAAGCCGCTGGCCGCCCATCCCCTATTTGCGGGATTCGTCGAGGCTGCCATAGAACGGCGACGTGGACGCTAAATGACAGGCTGCTACAGTGAAGCTTGTAAATCTGAGCCGAAGGAGGAGGCGTACGACGCCTCGGGCATCTAAGACAGCGAGAGTAACGCCCGAGGTGTCGTACGCCT
>JBCCKZ010000051.1:0-15162 GCA_039027135.1 Planctomycetota bacterium | reverse complement strand
TCAAATTGTTCCGCGATGCCATGGTCGTGAGTCACCAATAAAAGAGCAACGTCCTCCTCGCGACACGTCTGCCTGATCAAGTCCAAAACCGCCAGTCCACTCACCGGATCGACGTTTGCCGTCGGCTCATCAGCGAGCAATAGCTTTGGTGTTCCCGCTAGCGCCCTGGCGATAGCTACTCGCTGTTGTTGACCGACCGACAGCTGCGATGGACGGTAGTTCGAGCGTTCACCCAATCCAACCCGATCAAGCAATTCCATTGGTCGACGAGGGGTTGCACCATGGCGTCCAAACGATTGACCAAGCTTGACGTTCTCGAGTGCTGTGAACGCCGGCAGCAAGTTAAAGGTCTGAAAAACATAGCCGATCGAAGATGCTCTAAATCGATCTCGCCCCGCTTCGCTCAAACGAGCAATGTTGTACCCATCAATAAACACACTGCCCGAATCAGGCGTGATCAGTCCAGCGATCAAGTGCAAGAGCGTGGTTTTGCCACCACCACTCTGCCCAATCAAAGCAACCTGCTCACCGCGGCCGATATCAAATCGATCGATATCCAGAACCATTAACCTGTCATTCGAAGCCTCACTGGGCTCAGGTAGCGGGTATGACTTGGTGATCTCGGTTAGGGAGACGATGGCATTCACGTGACATCCCAAACACATCCGCCCCACGAGAGCCCGACGCCAAAACCAACGAGCATCTGTCGCGACCCGGGGGTGAGTTCATCACGCTTTCGCAAACGATCAATCAAGATGGGAATCGTGCACGAGACCGTATTTCCAATATCGGACAGTTCAATAGGAACGCGAGCTTCGGACACTTCCATCCGCTGACGCAATTGATCAAGCATCTTCCAGGTCGCCTGGTGCATTAGAAACTTATCGATGTCGCGTTTAGAGAGTTCTTCACCCGCAAGAATCTCATCAATCATCCGTGGTATCGCATCCACAGTGAAACTGATCAACGAGGGTCCGTCCATGTAGAGACGACTCTTCCACCGCTTGCGATGCCGGGGCTTGATCGCATCAGCCGTAGGCCTTGCACCACCATCGCCAACGAGCAACATGTCTCCTCCGCTCCCGTCGGAACCGAACTGAAAACCGTAAAGCGAAGGTTGATCACCGCAGCTCACCAAAGTCGCTGCAGCTCCATCGCCAAAGATGGTACGCAGGCTTCGGTCTTCGGGATCGATGTATTTCGTATAAGTCTCAGCGGTCAGCAAAAGCACATTGGAGGCAACGCCACTGGCGATCAGCCCATCGGCAACCGCCAGACCATAGATGTACCCGCTGCACCCGAGATTGAAGTCCATGGCGCCGCACTTCGTCGAGAGGCCGAGCCGATCCTGTATCAGACAACTGGTCGTCGGAAGTGGATAGTCCGGCGTCTGTGTACAAAGCAAGAGAAAATCGATGCTCGCGGGATCGATAGTCTGCTCGGAAATCAGCCGCTCGGCGGCTTTGACTGCCAGGTCGGCGGCTGTTTCGTCGGGCTCAGCGATGTGTCGGCATTCGATTCCCGTCTTCGCGGCGATCGCAGCAAGATCCCATCGCGGATTCTCGCGTTGAAGGTCTTCGTTGGTTTCCACCCGCTCTGGAAGATGGACCACGATCGGACCTAGCTGAGCAAATCGATCACGCGTTTGGGACGGCAACGGGCTGACTTCTCACGGTTTCAGCGTTGTCTCGGAAATCCGAGGTGCGTTTGAACGGTCGCGTGACAACAAAGAGCGGCTGATCGGATTCGAACCGACGACAATCACGTTGGCAACGTGATGCTCTACCAACTGAGCTACAGCCGCGACTTGTAAGGAGCGAAGATTATAGGCAGCAACTGACCGGCTTCAAGAGCACTTCGGCTTAGGCCAAAACCATCAAGGTTTTCCGCCGGCTTGTGCCTGCAGAGCCTCAACAGGAATCGGAATCCCTCGCAAGGTTCCTTCGAGAACCATTGAACGCCCCACGACTCCCTGGAATGCTGCGACGATCATGCGACCGCGACGAGCTTTAACCAGTTTGACCATCAGGACGAGGCGGTCTCCAGGCGTTACAACGCCTCGGAAACGAACTTCATCGACTCCTCCGAATCCGACCATCTCAGCCCCAAGAAGATCGTTTTTCTGGGTGAAGTAGCTCGACAGCTGGGCAACGCATTCGAGCATCACGACGCCAGGCATCAAAGGCATGTCAGGCATATGCCCGCGAACCCAAAACTCATCGTTAGTAATCTCTTTGAGGGCGGCGCAGCAGTTTTCGCTCGTATCCTCGTAGAGGATCGATGTCAGTTGCTCCATCTCGAACCGCTGTGGGTTGTAGCGGCGGATGTCCTCGATCGTTGCGATGGGCTTGTCGAGATCCAGAAGATCAGGATCGACAATGAACTCCGACTTCAAATTCAGCTCCAGCGTGACTGGGGATTCAAAAAAGCCGCTTAAGTCTTGATCTTTTTGCGTTTTGCTTTACGAGCTTTCGCACTTGCCGGGCGGCGACCGTGATTGGCCTTTTTGATTTTGTGATGGGGCTTTGCCATGGGATTTCCTATCGAATTCTCTGGATTTGGCCCAGCAGTTTAGCAAACCGGCGTTCCGCGTGCGAGGCGTTATTTGCCGTTGATCGTATTGATCAGGGCCCGCAGCCGGCCGAGAGAACGGCGGTTGAATTGGAAGGCCAATCTCGGCATGTGGGCCAACTCGGTCTCGTTCGCTTCCGCATCGAGTGCGTTGGTCAAAGTGAACTTTCCTTTCACAAGTATGTCAGCAAACTCATCTTGAATTCCCTCGAGCTTCTCCTCTGAAATCTGCTCCTTCAACCGGAAGACCAGCGTGTCATCGATGTAACGCATTGAGTGATACACGCGGTAGAAACCCAAAATCTCCTCCATCGTTTCATCGATCGACCGAGTCACCTTATAGAGATTGACATCAGCGGGGCTGACCATGCCGCCACCAAGCAAATGCTTCTTGAAAAAGCCCTCCAAATCATGCCAATAGCTTCCCTCAGGTGCATCCAGGAGCACCATCGGGATCATGACTTGCTTCCCCGTTTGCATCAGCGTGATCGTCTCGAAGGCCTCGTCCAGGGTACCGAATCCACCTGGTAGACAAACAACGCCGCTGCATTCTTTGACGAACATGAGTTTGCGGGTGAAGAAGTACTTCATCGTGACCAGCTTTGGATCACCTTCGATATACTCGTTGGCCGACTGCTCAAACGGCAGCATGATATTGAGGCCCATCGAAGCTTCGGTGCCGGCGCCACGGTGACCTGCTTCCATGATCCCGCCTCCGGCACCTGTGATCACCATCCAGCCATGCTCGGCGAATTGACGCCCCACTTCGACGCCCGAAAGGTATTCCGGATGATCCGGCTTGGTTCGCGCGGATCCAAAAACCGTCACCTTCCGCCGACGTCGAAACGGCCGAAATACCGAAAACGCATAGCGAAGCTCGCGCAGCGTTCTCGACAAGATCTTAAGATCCCCGCGCGCCATGCCGTCTTTTTCCATCCGATCGATGGTCCCGCGCATGCGGTGGTATAGATCCCTCGAGTCGACGGGCAAGATCGGATCGTCGGCTGGCTGCGATCGATACAATACGTCCTCGCCAAACGCTTCGGAGGGCAAATTGCCGTCTTCGGGACGTATTCCTTGGGACGCATTCTCGTTGTTTGGCTCTTGGGAACTCATTTCAATATCACTCCTGTCTATTCACACAGACTTCAACCTGGGCTCTTTTCGTTGGACGGTAGCTTAACAGAGGTCGGCCACTTGCACCTTAGCACTCCCAAGGTCTCACCAGACTTAGACGTCGAAGCGATGCGTGGCTACATCAAAAATCTTTGTCGGCAATGGCCTCAACGGCTTACCATCGGACTCGTGGGGACGTTGGGCGCGGGTAAAACGACAACGGTCCAGGCGATCGCTGAGGCGTTAGGAATTGATCACACCGATGTCACCAGCCCAACGTTTACGCTGCTTCAAACTTACGATATCGATCCCGAATCCGCGATTGCCGCGGCCGACTTCGAGGGCTTCTCGCCGCCCCCCGTCATGAATCATTTGGATGCCTATCGGCTGGCTGATGAGGATGAATTTGTCGAACTGGGTGTCGATGAACTGTTCGCGGCTCCCGGGTGGACATTGGTCGAATGGGCCGATCGAGTGGAAGGCGCTCTTCCGAAAGAGATGCTTTGGATGGGCTTTACAATCACCCCGGACGATCGTCGCAAGATTACACTTGCGGCATGTTTGAGCGAACTTTCTACCGATTAACCAACTTCGCGTTGGTTCTGTTTCTTATTGTTTGCGGCACTGACCTCAGGGCAGCTAGTGGGAATGATGCCAAGCCGAATATCGTCCTGATCATGTGCGATGACATGGGGTTTTCGGATCTTGGATGCTACGGTGGCGAGGTTCGTACGCCGACCATTGATGGCTTGGCTAAGCAAGGCCTCCGATTTCGAACGTTCTACAACAACGCAAAGTGCGAACACACACGTGCCTCGTTGATGACCGGACACTGGTGGCATCATGTCGGGGCATCACCTTCGGTGCACTATCGCCAAACCACCCTTGCCGAGCATCTCTCGTCAACCGGGTACCAGACTTGGATGGTCGGAAAATGGCACGCAGGACAACTGCCAATCGACAGAGGATTTGAAAAGTACTACGGATTGGCCGATGGCTGTTGCAACTTCTGGAACCCGGGCGATGCTCGTCCCGGCGAGCCTCCACCGGCCCGGAAGAGAGTTCGTCGTTTTTACGCTGAAGGCAAAGAGCATCGCCCCTACACACCCGAATCATCTGATTTTTATACGACGGACAATTTCACCGACGAAGCCCTTCGCTGGATGCGTGAAGATCGCGATCGCGAAAAACCGCTGCTCCTCTATGTCGCCTTCACGGCTCCGCACTATCCACTCCACGCCTCGCCATCAGACATCGATGAGTACCGAAACACTTATCGTGATATCGGTTGGAACAAGCTAAGGCACCTGAGGTTCAAGCAACAACAAAACCTCGGCGTTCTCACACCCAACACATCACTATCACCATTTGACCTCAAGCTTCCAAGCTGGGACGAAGCCTCCCAAGAGGACGCGAAAGCCGACCATTGGGATCTAAGAATGGCGACCTACGCCGCGATGATCACGCGAATGGATTCGGCGATCGCAAGGCTGATGGATGGCCTGAAAGAATGCGTTGATATGGAAAACACGTTGATCCTTTTTCTTTCGGACAACGGTGCCTGCGAAGACTCGTTGGATCGATCAACCGTCGCTGGATCGATGCCATGGGAGGTCACCAGCTACCTCACCCAGGGTCGCCCCTGGGCAGCCGCTTCCAATACGCCTTTCCGTGGCTACAAGACGACTCTTCGCGAAGGCGGCGTTCGTACACCCATGATCGCAGTCTGGCCAAAACACATCCCTGCGGGTACTTGGACAAATCAAACCGGCCACATCGTTGATGTTGTACCTACCGCTTTAGATCTAGCCGGTATTCGGGTTCCTGAAACGATGGCAGGCCGGTCGCTCAAGGCAAACCTCAAGGTTCCCGAAGTGGAACCCCAAAACCGCGAACTATTTTGGCACTTTCGAAACGAACGGGCACTTAGGAATGGTTCGTGGAAGCTGTACAGCAGTGGGAAAGAGAAGTGGTCGCTATACGACCTGGCCTCGGATCCAACCGAGATAAACGACGTAGCCGAAGCCCAACCACAGCTGGTTTCGAAGATGGCCAAACGATGGCAAGAGATCTCGGACCAGCCTGATCCATGACAATGCATCGAAGCGGCAAAAGGCAGATTGGTTCGAGTAAATTCAATAGTCCCTTGGAGGACTGAAAAGCGGTCTACCCCAGACCAATGCCATCCAGCGTCGTCGAACCAGTGCTGAATCGATCGACACCCATGTTCATGTTTTGCAACATCGTGACGAAGAGATTTGACAGTGGATAGTTGTTCTTCTGATCGAAGGCCAAGTGACCTCCGTGCTTCAAACCACCACCGGCAAAAATAACCGGCATGTTTTTGTTGCTGTGATTGGAGGCGTTGCCAAGGTTACTAGTCAACAACACCTGCGTCTGATCAAGAAGATGACTATCTCCTTCGCTTATGCCACGCAAGTCAATCAGGAAGTCTGCGAGACGTTTGGTGAATGCAGTTTCGACAACCGCTAGTTGACGCAGTTTATCCTCATCCTGCCCATGGTGGCTTAGCGAGTGATAGGCCGTATCAACACCGTCGAGAGGAATCACGCCACCACTGCCGGGAATATGTAGACAGGCAACCCGAGTCGAGTCCGTTTGAATCGCCAACTTGATCAGCCCCAACATCGTCTCAAACCGCGAGACATGATCGTTCGGGTTCTTTCCGATGCCGGCATCCCTCTCGGAGATCTTTGGCTTGGGAAGCTTGGCCCACTTCTCCGCCTCGACCAAACGCTGCTCCAGTTGCCGTACGCTTTGGAAGTACTCTCCCAAACGATGACGATCACCTCGCCCGAGGGTCTGCGAAAGCGAACGAGCGTCTTCAGCAACCAAATCCATGATACTTCGACCATGCTTAACTTGAGCTGCTTGACGTTGACGCTGCTTAGCCGAGGGCGTCACGAATAACGCCTCAAACAATTCACGTGGATTGTTCATCGGCGAAATCATGCTGCCCGACTCGGTGTAGCAAGGGCTCGTGCTTCCACTGGTTGATAGTACGACCGATGGGAAGCGAGTGGTGCTTCCGAGTCGTTTTGCCATGAATTGATCTAGCGAGATCGTGTTGGTTGCTCGACCAGCTGAACCAACGGGCGTCGCGGTAAGAATGCTGGCTTCGGCCCGGTGTCCACCACCGACGCCGGGGTGCGATGAACCCGAAATGACCGTCATCGAATCACGAACACGTTCGAATGACTCGAGGTACATCGTCGACTCAAAGTTCTTACCGGCTGTTTGGGGATTCAGATTCTCCGCGTGCAGCCCCAGCCCCATCGTCAACATCACCGACCGCTTGGGCGACTTATCATCTCGCGTTGAAGCCGCCGAAACACTCAGTCCTTCCATCGCTGAAAGCATAGGAAGGGCCATCGCAATCCCGGATCCTCTAAGGACCGTTCGCCGATCCAAACGCTTGGCGATGCGAAACGTTGTTTCGTCTGCTTTACTGATTGAACTCATTGCAAGTCGCTATTTGGTGACGAAGAGGGGACTGGTGACGACAGAATCAAGAATATCGCGAAGGCGGTACTGCCCCGCTTTGGTTTGTTCGACGATGCGATCTAGATCATCTCGGTCGCTGTACCGGACGCTGGCTCCGGTTGCATAGGTCAGAAGGTGACCGGCGAACGCGCGAGCCAACCTCGACTGGTCTTTGGCAACCATCGAGCGAAACTCGAGATAATCATCGAATGGCTTTCCGTTGGGCATCTTAAAGCTCGCATCGACGGGAGGCTGCTTCTTGGGACTCCGACGATTGCGGGCGGTGACATAACGATCACGCCAAGACCCGGAAGGATCGAAATTCTCCAAAGCGTACCCCGAAGGATCGATCACTTTGTGGCATGCGGCGCATTGCTCACTTGAAGTGTGCTTACTCAGCTGCTCGCGAATCGTCTTGGCGCCGCGAATGTCTGGCTCGATTGCCGGCACGTTCTCCGGCGGAGGAGGAATCTCGTATCCAAAAATCTTTTCCGATATCCAAACGCCACGAAGCACTGGCGAGGTATCCGTGCCATTCGCGGTCACCTTTTGGATTGCTCCTTGGCCGAGCAAACCACCACGGACGTTGCCAGCGTCTAACTTCACTAAAGCCATTTCTCCTTTGGCCTTATCGGGCATTCCGTAAAAGCGAGCCAAACGACTATTTAGGTAGGTGAAGCGGGGGTCGATGAGCTTCCTCGCCGGTGCGTTATCAGCCATCAACTTTCTAACCGTTTGCCGAGTCTCCTCGAGCATCGCGTTCTGAACGATGGTGTCAAAGGCTGGGAACAACCGGTTGTCCGGATCGGTGAAGTCGATGTCTATAAGGTCCAACCATTGATCGGCGAAATCGTCGACAAACCGATCAAGGCCTTCCCCATCCAAAAGGCGATTGGCCTGCGAAAGAATCTCTCGATCATCAATCAGCAAACCTTCATCCGCCGCGAGACGAAGCTCCTCATCAGGCGGACCACCGGTCAAGAAATAGCTCAGACGATTGGCAATCGAATGGTCATCAAGCCGGCCATTCGATTGGCCTTCGATGTGGTAGAGAAATCTGGGCGAGCAAAGCACGGTCCGATAGGCATTTCTTAAGGCTTCAACCTTGGGGACGTCGCTGCGAAGATCCCTTCGCAACATTTCAACATACGGCCGTAAATCATCTTCGCTCACTGGCCGTCTGAAGGCTCGACTGGCGAAGACCCTGAGCTGGTTGATCAGTTGTCCAGACTTTGCGGCGGGAAGCCTCACGCGAGTTGGCTTGTGGTCCAACTTGATATCTAGATCACCAAAAAGTGCCTTCCGCGCGGCATCATCATCGCCCTCGGGATAAATTCGCTCGATGCGTAGCGAGTGCAGGTTAACGCCTGACAGATTCTGGCCGTCACCTTCGCCCGCCCCCACTTGGCCACCTTGGAAACGTCCTTGCTTGAGAGTTCGATCGGCGGGTCGGATTTCTAGGACGTGATCCTTTTCAATATAGGCTTCGAAGGTCCATTGCTTAGCCGGATTCTGGGCTTCGAAAGAACCAATCCAGTGCAATTGTGGAGCGCTGGAAACGCACAGTCCGCTGCGGACAGAGCACCATACCCCGTGGTCTTTAGGTTTGTTCTCGGCGGAAGCCTTGACGGTGATTCGGTACCAACCCGTCTCCGGTGCACGCGTCGGACTTATTCTGCCGTAGTACGCCATCTGGGACGCCCACACCAAGGCGTAACCTTTCCGCAGTTCGGGTTCGCGATTCCTCGACTTGGGATTCTTGCGAGCGATGCCTTTCGCATCTAACTCGAGTGTCTTCGGTCGGCCGCCAATCAACCGATCCGCCGCCGCATCCAACGCCGCGTCGACCAGCCGCAGGTGGGATTGAATCTGATAATGCGAAACCGACTGTCCCTCAGCAATGCCGTAAAAGCCATGGGTGCGAGTATCGGCGGGAAGCATCCGCGAAAGCTTGCGATCGATGCAGAGCAAATCCTGAAGGGTTCGTTCCAACTGAATGTGTGAAAGCTGCCGGCCCCGAACTCTTCCGTAAAACGAATCAACCTGGCGTTCGAACGTGCGAATCCATCGATCAGTATTTTTGACAACCGCAGCACGTGCTTCCGGATCAAGCTCCATATCCGGCGGCGGCATTTCCCCGGACTTCGTACGATCATGAACCCTCATCCAACGTTTCATCACCGCTGGATTGGTAAGATCACCTGACAAAGATGCCAGATCAAAGCCGCCCTCGGCATCGGGCCCCTCGTGACAGAAAATGCAGCTTTCCGTTATGGCAGAAGACACGGGTGCAGGCACAGGCCGGGGCTTCGCGGAATCTGATGACGCAGAAACACCCCGGACGACGTTTGGCCAAACCAATACAGCCAAAAGCAGTACAATTCGACGGCAGAGTTTGGAAACACTGCCAACGCTTCTGTTGGTCAAATAGAACATGAATGGTGGGATTCGGAGGCGGGACAGTTCGACCAGAGCAAACTGTGGACCAATCACCGGTGTCATTTTGTAATCAATCCAGCATTAGTCTAACTGATTTGATCGGCGGATGTCCCCTCAAACTCGCGGTAGAAGCCAAAATCCGTTTGCGTGAATCTGGGATTTAAGGGTGTTAACTCTCGAAGCGACGCATTTTTCCAATGTCGGACTAGCCGTCAGCCGATCTGGCACATTGCCGGGCGGATCACTACGTGGGCTACCCGGCGGAATTGTGATCGATGGCTTGCCCGGGGTCGGAGGCTTTTCGGGTGACCTTAACGATGCGCTGAACGAATACCGCTGTGGAAGAATTCAGACAGCCCTTCAAAGAGTTCGTCAGCTGGAAAGTCAGTTTGGTGGAATCGCTTCCAGATGGGAGGCGAACGTGGGCGGGCTCTTGGGAGGAGCACGTCAAGGGAATCAACAACTATCGCTCCAAAAGATAAATGAGCTGCGGTCCGCTCAGACCAAGATGCGAATGCTCACGGGGCCGGCAATCAAGTCTTTTCGTGATCTCGTGACGGCGTTGGAACATGAGGTTTCGAGAGTGTCCGATGGTGCCCAACCATCAAATGGCGACCAGGATGTCCAATCCAAAGATCTCGATCCAGCCAACGGTGCGAAGACCGAGTTGTCAGCTGAGGAGCTTAAGAACGACCACACTTCGCCAGGGAACCGCGGAGTCAAACCGGTCAAGCCCCGCACCCAAACTCCGTTGCAAGAAACACCGCCACTTGAAGAAATTGGGCACTTTGCGTCGAACTATCGGTTTGGAAGAAAGCTAGGTGTCAAGCGAAACGAATCGGGCAAGTCATATGTCTCACCTGCCTTCCAAGAAGGCGGTTTTTATTTCTTGGAGACAGCTGAGCCTTCAAGAGTGATTCGAGTCCGAGAGCTTATTGCCAGTGGTCTCGTCATTCGTGACAACCACCTTCAGGCCGATCGTCTGATCGACAAATCCGAACTCAAGACACTTCTCAATGGTGGTATCTGGGAACTTGTCGGTGATTGATCGTCGACCTGCAAGGCGCTAGGCTAATGGTTGAATCGGAATTGCTCAAAAGCCCGATTGGCGGCTGATCGTATTGTCACGGGATTCGCCACAGTTCCGAGGTCCGTTCTCCGGAAGTCCGGCGGCATCCAACCCTTCAATAATCCTCTTCACTCTCTTGATGGTGCCATGAGCCAACAAGCCCAAGCGACCCAGACCGAACAACCAACTCGCGATACTCGGAAGATGAAAGAGTACTTGGGCCGTGCAGTCGATGTACTGAAGCGGTTCAACGTCGACAGCTCCAGCACGGCCCCCCAGGAATTGATCAGTCTTCTCGAGAGCGTCAAGCACATTGACGAGGCGAAGGTCCTGGCCATTGCTGAGGTGATTCAGCACATGAGTTCATTCAACGCATTGGTCCGTGAGAATGTGGAATCGATCAAGGTTGGCAATCGCTACATGACGATCACACAGATGTTCGACTCGATCCGCGAAGACAGCAAACGGTTGATAGCGCAGCTTGACGATGGGCGAATCAGCGGCACTGAAAAGCTTTCAAACTGGTGGATGAAGATTCGACGTGGCACACCCAGCGATCGTTTCGAAGAGATCGTCGAGACCTACAGCGACGTGGCCAAAGACACGAAGGAAGCTCTCGCGAGTGAAGAAGCCATCATGGAAGGCTACATTGACTTTCGATTCGCGTTGAAAGAAGCTGAAGTCCTAGCTCGAGAACTGCTTGACCAGCATGGACCTGTTTTGCAAGCCTCCAAGGATGCGCTTGCGGCGACCCAAGAAGCCCTCGACAGCTATACCGGCACAGACGAAGGCGGCAAGAGCCAGTTGGAACTCGAACGTGACGAGGCGCGACACAAGTTCGAGCAGGAAGACGAAACCTACCAATTGCTCAAGGACATCGCCGAGAATCTGGAGATTGGATACGACGTTGGCGAGACGTTGATCACTAAGTTGAAGCAGACTCACGATGTGAAGGAGCGTGTCTATCGACGTGCCGTGACTTTCTTCACAACCAACGAACATGTCTTCACGATCTTGGGGACGGTCTACACAAGCCAACACGGCTTGCACGAAGTCACTCAAGCGACCGAAGCGATGAAAGAGGGCGTCAATAAAGGTTTGGAAGACGTTGCCGAGCTAGGACGTGAGCTCGAACGTGCGGCATTGAAGGCTGGCTATGGAAGCACCATCAATCCTGAGAGCGTACAAAAGCTGGTTGACGCAATCAGCGGCTTCCAAATCGAGTCGCTCGAAATGATCGCTGAGCTTCGCAAGGAGTCAGATGCAAGCACCAAGGCCATCCGCAAGACGGTCGAAGAGGGCAAACGAAAATACCAGGAGACTTTGGCGCGTCACGCCCGCGGGGAGTCGCTTAAGTAGTTCCATGACGGGGGACCAAGAACCGACGGAGCGGGCAGACGAACCCGCCGTACTGTGGTCAGAGGACGAGTTGCAGGCAGCCAATTCGGAACTGGCCGGCGCACCAGAATGGAGACGCGTTCCTTCGAACGCATCGTCGAGTCGGCGAGCTTCAAAGAATCGAGTTCAGCGAGACCCTTCGATTGGATGGTCTCGTGAAGTCTCTAGGGCTCGCGATGGACTTGCGGCGGAAGTCTTCGGGCAAGATAAGCTTGACCTACTTCGGCTTTGCATGGTTCCCGGCATAGGGCCCCGCCTGCTGCGAAGTCTGTTTGATCGATTTGGCGAGTCAACGGCAATACTAAAAGCATCTTCTGAAGATCTCGCCCAAGTTCCGGGCATTGGCCCCAAGCTCATCGAACAAATCAAGCTGCACAGTCGCTCCGTCGACTTAGACCACCTCGTCCAATGGTGCCAAACACACGATACCGAGATTATCTTTCGTGGTTCGGAACACTATCCAGACACTCTCGATGACTTGGACGACGCGCCGCCGCTGCTTTTTGTTCGCGGTCGGTGGCTACCTGAAGACAGCGTTTCGGTAGCCATTGTTGGCACACGACACGCCACTCGCTATGGCATCGAGCAAGCCACCAAGTTCGCGTACTCACTAGCACGCTGTGGGGTAACGGTGATCAGTGGCCTCGCCCGCGGTATCGATCGCGTTGCTCACGAAGGCGCTCTCGACGCGGGCGGAAGAACAATTGGTGTTCTGGGCGGGGGATTGGGCGAGCTTTATCCACCCGAGCATGGCCCGCTAGCCGAAGCGATCGCCGCCCACGGTGCAGTGATTTCCGAGCTGCCGCCAGAGTCCAAGCCGAAACGAGGACACTTTCCACAACGAAACCGAATCGTGGCCAACCTCGCCAAGGCCGTTCTTGTCGTAGAAGCACCTTCTAAAAGCGGTTCGCTTATCACCGCGAGACTGGCCGGTGAGCAAAACCGCGAGGTACTCGCGGTTCCCGGACAAATCTCCTCGAGAAACTCGAGGGGCTGCCATGACTTGATCCGTGACGGCGCAAAGTTGGTTCAGTCCATCGATGACATTCTGGAGGAACTGGGGCCACTCGCCGAAGCCGTGGAAGATCGAGGTGGCCACGAAGTTCGCAATCCTATCGAACTCAAGCTCAACGAAGTCGAACGAAAAATCCTTGATGCCGTTGGTGATGGCGGCGATCTCATTGACAAAGTGATTGCAATGACATCGCTACCGGCCCATCAAGTCACAGCTACGATCACCGTTTTGGAGATGCGCCGCTTGGTGCAACGTCATCCCGGCGGGACGCTCCGTCGGGTTTAGCAAACACGACAACACGCGGTTCCCCTCTAACGCCACTATTGAACTTGGCGGTTGGTGATTCGCTAAGGCTGCCCTCATCGACCACCGCGCCATTTCGGGGATCATAGATTTTATAGTGCCGCGGCACTTCGGGCGAGACAATTGCGGTGTCTCCACCGTTAGGCATGTACAAGACAAACAACTCATTCGGCACGAGCAGCGCTCGTCGTCCGTAGGTGTATGTCCAATTGGGTTGCATGCCGCGTATGTGGTACTGATTAAGAATCTTGGCGGCGACACCCGGATAAATCGATCCTTCGAAATCAAGTGCTTCACGCCAACCACATTCGGGGGCAATGCACCAATCGGCGTGCCCTGGTTCATTCGCACTCAACTTCCAATTCCAAAGACTCGCGGCACCGTAGACAACACCCATCGTGCCACCGGCCGTCAAATTGCACCAAGCCTCGTGGCCCTGCCACCAACCAGCGCCCTTACCCGTTTCGCCAATGTTCTCGTAGGTTGGTTCGCCGTTAGCAATTGCTTTGACCGGCTCATTTCGCCACATGTCAGCGACACGTTCGGCAACATGCTCTCCATTGTGCCCGGTCTGACACCACTGAAAATCGAGCCATTCTTTATCTTGATGTGTGCGATTGAGGGCGTGTGGTGAATAGTGAATCCCAATTGGTTGCCCATAGCTGTCCCATGTTTGGATCTCTTGCCCAGCTCGATCGAGTTGTTCGATGACGGTTGGATTCCTAGCCGGTCCATCACCACCAACCAACCAAATCGCTGGCTGAGCCCCGTACCGGGCAACGAGATAACGGCAGTAACGGGCATAGTCTTCAGCGGAGACTTTGTTCCCAGCCGTTCCACCGCCCTTCCATCCATAGCCATGAAATACCGGCTGATACACCGGAGCGATGCCATGCTCGACCAACACTTTGACGAGCCTATCGAAGTACTGGAAGTACTCGACATTGATTCGCTTGAGACTCCCTTCCGAAAGGTCTTCGAAGCCAACCTCGAAACCGCGGTCCTTAGTTCGTGATCGCGGCCCTTGGGTATTCGAATCTGGCATGACGGTCATCAATAACGCCGCGTTAAAGCCCTTGGCCTGACGGTCGGCTGCATACACCCGAGCTTGTTCAACAGTTGCCCGCCAGGGAATTGCCCAAGGCGTGTCGGCGCACATCAGTGTCGAAGTTTCATCGGCGTGAATTAGATTGCGTTCGCCGGAAGGAATTCTCCAAAAACCGTGTTCTTCAAAGAGATTCTCTGGCTCTTGGTTGGGGCGACACTGGATCTCACCTGAGAATCCTTCGAGACCGTTCTGTTTCGAGGCTGATTTGGATGCCCATCGCCAAACTCCCTCAGCTTTCGTGGACGCAAAACGAATCCGAAATTTCTTTCCACCATCCCAAAACATGGGTCGTCGAATCTTCGCTCCATCGTCGTGAACAAAATCGACCCACCCGCTCTCACTGAGGTACGGCTCATCTCCAACAGCCGCCGCGTCAAACTCGAGCTCAACCTGACGCCATTGAAGCGCCGTGCTCGGCCAAGGCTCCGCTGTCAGTGATGGCGGGAGCACGAGGCCTATGATTACGACCAAAGTAAGAGACAATGATGTCGTTCGAAAAATCTCGGGCACAAAACACCTCAGCAAAACCAGGCTCAGTCCAACGACCGAGTGAATTGAATCCAGCCCCATGTTTTACACGACACGAGCTGCCTCCGTCTGATCTAGCGATCGTCGCGAAGCTGCTTTTGGGCACCGATA
>JBCCKZ010000050.1:0-15241 GCA_039027135.1 Planctomycetota bacterium | reverse complement strand
CGTATCGATGCACTAAGCCCCTCCGGTGGATCGATACGGAAGGAAATGTGGCAATACCTTCCTGCTCGATGGCAACGCGCTTTTGGACAAGCGGCTAGTGATCGTGTCACCGAGGGTCTTTGCACGATGTATGTCGCCATCACTCGAGCCAAACATCATGTCTACCTGGTTATACCCCCAGAAACCAAGTCGGCGGTCACCAAGAAAGGCCCCGCTACGCCTCATACGACGATGTCCATGGCCGGTCTGATTTATCACGCTTTGGATTGTCCGGGAGATGCTTGGAAAGCCAACACGGTGCTTTGGACAAGTGATTCGGAGGTATCGTGAACTGTCGTATTCTTCATGCAGCTGACATCCATCTTGATTCGCCACTATTGAATTTGTCACTGGGCGAAGGAGCACCACTGGAGCGAATTCGTGGGGCCTCCAGGCTGGCGTTAACGAACTTGGTTGATCTGGCAATCGATCGAGAGGTCCATTTGGTTGTCATCGCGGGCGACCTCTATGACGGTGAGTGGAAAGACGCCCACACCGGGCGCTTCTTTGTTCGTCAAGCAGCACGACTTCGTGATGCAGGGATCGAATTGCTTGTCATACGAGGTAATCACGATAGCGCAAGCCAAATCACCTCCACACTGCATATGCCATCGAATCCACAAGGCGGAGGTATCTTTCTAAGAAGCGATCGTGCTGAGACGAGACAGTATGAGTTCGGTGATTCTCATGTTGCTATACACGGTCGTTCCTACCGAAAGAGGCATGAATACAATAGTTTTGTCACCTCATATCCGGCATCGATTGGAGGTGTGTTCAATCTCGGCCTTTTGCACACGTCTTTGACCGGTTCGAAGAATCATGATGACTATGCGTCGTGTACGGAAAAACAGCTTGATGACTTTGGGTACGACTATTGGGCTTTGGGACATATCCATGATCGCCGGGAGATTCGAACTAGTGGCGACAGCCCACCGATCGTCTTTTCGGGGAATATTCAAGGTCGAAAGATCATTGAGCCGGGTGCAAAAGGCTGCTACCTGCTTGAAGTCTCGAAAAGCAAACTAGAGAAGCAGACGTTCATTCCGTTGGATGTGGCTAGGTTTTCAAATTGCAAGCTTGAGATCTCCTCTGAACTCAAATCAACAGCACACATCGCCGAGCAATTTCATGATTCATTGATCAAAGAACTCTCCGAAGTTGGTGAAAGACTCTTATTGCCGCGTGTGACCATAGAAGGGCATCCGGAAGATCTGCAGCCCCTTCGAAGTCGTTTTAGGGAATTGGAAGATCACTTGAGAGGCGTAGCCGATGATGTTGGAGTTGGTGAGCAGGTTTGGATTGAAAAGGTAAAGTTGAGATCATTCAAGCCGGAAGCCACCGATGCACAACAAGATAGTGATGGAATCCGACCCATCGCGGATCAGCAGTTGGAGGGAATTCGGCAGAGTCTCACATTGGTGACGTCGGGGCTCGCGAATCATATTTTCCGAGTGAGAACTGATGATGGCGAGGATGATTCCGAACCTGATTTGTTCAGTCAGAGTGAGCTGGCAGACGAGAGTCGCGAGTCGCTTGACGAATGGATGCGAGAGCAGTTGGAGATGCTTAGCTCTCGTGTTCCAGCGGGATGTGTCGACGAAGCCTGGCCGATTCAGTGGGAAGATGCGGGCAATCTTGCCAACTGGTTGGCTGAAGCGGAATCCGAATTGATGGGGCGGCTGATGGAGCGTCAGAATTGAGGATCCAAAAACTCAACATCATTAGATTTGGCCACCTTAGCGATATCGAAATTGATTTTGGCCAAACATCAACACCGCTCCATCTAGTTTTTGGTGCCAACGAGGCTGGGAAGTCGACGACGATGCGTGCGATCCATGCTTTGTTGTTTGGATTTCCCGCTCGAACCGATGACGACTTTCAATTCGCCGGTAAGGAGCTTCGAGTTGGTGGAGAGATAGCGGATGAGGATGGTGCCTTTGCGTTTGTGCGGCGCAAAGGCAACCGAAAAACGGTTCTTTCACCATCGGATGAGGCCGAGACGCTCGACGAGAGCCCGTTGAAGCAGATGCTTGCCGATCTAAGCAAAGAGGCTTTTATTCAACAGTACGCCCTTGGGCATCAGGAACTTGTTGAGGGTGGTGAGCTCGTGCTTTCGGGAAGAGGTGAAGTTGCCGAACTGCTTTTTGCCGCCGGTGCGGGACTTGGGCATCTTCGCGCGATTCAGAATCAATTGAACGAGAATTGCAATGAGCTTCTGAGACCGCAATCAAAGGATGGTCGGATCAATGCCGCGGTTGCAGCTTTTAAGCAAACGCAAAAACAACTCAAGGAAGCACTCGTTGTGCCGCGAAGTTTCGAGGTCCTGAGGAAGGACTTCGAGGATTCACTTCGTGTTCTTGAAGAAGTATCCTATCAGCGTCGAGAACCCACCTTTGAGTACAAGCGACTCCAGCGGCAGATCGAGTCAATGCCCTTGAGTACTCGTTTGAGTCAGGTAAATGGCGAGCTCGCCTCATTGGGAGAAGTTGCTGCTCTTCCTGACGACTTCCGAGAAACGCGTTCGAATAGTGCGGCCAAGTTGGCCCTGCTGAATCAGCAGTTGATCCAGATTGACGAGTCGATCAAACAACTTCGAGAGCGTAGAACTGCCTTTGAGATTGAGAACGGACTCATTGAACACGAGGTTCTTGTCCGTCGAATCTATTCGGACCTCGAGGTTGTTCTGGACCTTGAGCAAGGCCTCGATCAGGTCCTTCGTCCTCAGCATCAGCGTTTGACGGAAGTATTACTTGACGGTTTGAAAGACCTCGCCAGCCGAGATGGCATCCACGTTCGTGAAGAGAGAGGAAATGAGGACCCCTCTGTGGTCGTCAATAGTCTTCAGGTTCCCAAGACACTCGACAGTGAAATCTCGAAGTTGGTTGGCGAGTATTTTCGCATGGAGGGCTCTCGGCTAAATGAAGAAAAGCTGCTCAAACGTTTGCAAAGACAGTACCAAGAGTCTGAAAATAGTAGCAGCGAAGGTCCGGGGTATTCCCGATCAGACCTCAAACGGCTCCGCAAACTACATGACGAGCTGACGACGACGTCTTTGAAGGTTGCCCAAGTCAAAGATGAAGTCATATTGGCCAAGCAGTTAACAGAGGATCTACGTCCGAACCTCAATCCAGAGTGGTCAGACGATCAATGGATGAAGCATGTGTTCCCGTCTCGCGACCTGATTGATGAGAGCTTCGAACCGGTTTCCGTTTTTCAATCGGAGATCAAGTCATGTGATGAGAAGATCAAATCACTCAGGTCACAACACGACGAGCTCTCCGAGCAAAAGGGACGCTTTTCGGATACGCATGGCTCCTTACCAACTCAAAGAGACCTTGATCATGCTCGCGAAAGACGGGATGAAGCCGTTCGGTCAGTGTTAGAAGATTCTTCCAACGCTGCTGAACTCTTTCAGCTCTTGGCGGAAACCGATCGACTTGTCGATCGGTTCGTGTCTCATCAACAAACGATCGTTCAGCAAGAGTCACTAGAACGCGCTGGTGCCCGAGTTTTATCGCAGATTTCGGATATCGAGAAGCTTCAGAGAGAAACGCAAGGAAAACTCGATATTGCCAAGAAGGTCTGGGAGGCGATCTGGAGTCCAGCGCCCCTGTCAATTGGCTCTCCGGAGATGATGCGTTCCATCGTTCAAGATCTCGGTCGTTGGAAAGAGGCATTACTTCGAGAACGACAATTCGTTAGTCAGCTTTCTCTGTTGGAAAAGGGCCTAGATGAGTCCATGGGGCTAGCCTGCAAAGAACTCTCCGATGCAGGTTCAGAGCGGGAGGTCCCCAAAGCTTGTTTCGAGAACTTCAGAGCAATCATGGAGGAGTTGGAGCGATTGATCGACCAGCTTGAGGATGCTCTTCGCGAACGCGAGGTTCAAAAGAGTCAACTAGAAACCATTGAAACTCAAATACGCGAAGCGGAGCAACTGCGCGTTGATAGTGACTTCGAGCAAGAACAGTGGAGTCATCGTTGGCAGAAATTGACCTCTGATTTATCGATTGTTGATTGCGAGCCCGAACAGGCTCAGGCGTTGCTTGAATCCATTGCTGAACTAGGAGACGTCGCCAACCAACGGTTGGAGGTAGCCAGGACTATCTCGGAATCTGAGGCAAGGTTGGGCGGCTGGAACCAACGAGTGATGTCGCTAGCCGAAGCCCTCAGCAAATCCGATCCCCAACTGGACGAAGTCGATTGCCTTCAGAGCACTCGTTCGAAAGCAGATTTTGCAAGGGATCTGAATCGGCGGCTCGTCGAAACGATTGAATCAACCAAGAAGCTTGAGGAAGTCGAAAAAGAAATTTCTAAACAGGAAGCCCTGCAGAATCAGAATCGAGAGCAGGCTGCGGTGGTCCAATCCACGATTGAGGATCTTTGTCGACAAGCGGCGTGTGAATCACCAGACGAATTGCCCACCGCTGAGACGCGTCATGATCGCTGGAGGGAGTTGGTTCGTGAGAAGAACCAATTGGAATCTCAGCTTCAAACACTCTCGGCTGGTGACGTCGATCAACGCTCGGCGAGTGACGATGACCGGGATTCCGTCGATATGATTGACTTGGAGATGAAGCTTCAAGATGCCGAGCAAGCTGTTGAGGAAGCCGATCAGAAATGGCGAGAGGCACACGAAAAGCATCTGCGTCTTAAAGTGCAATGGGAGGCGATTGACGGTGGGGACCAAGCGGCGACCTTGCAGCAAGAGCTGGTCGCCCATCGGGCTGAAGTTGCCGAGCACGCCTCGCAGTACATCCGTTTGAAGCTTGCCAGTGGACTTCTTGTTCGGACGATGGAACAGTATCGAAAGGAAAACCAGCAGCCCGTCCTCAAGATCGCCGAACGTTATTTCAGCCGCCTCACCGACGATCGTTACAAGAATCTTCTCATTCGCTTAGATGATGATGATCAGCCTCGACTCGAAGCTCGTCGGGGAACGGATGACCACGTGCCGGCCCATCGTCTCTCTCAGGGGACCGCTGACTCGCTCTATCTGGCGCTGCGACTTGCGTCGCTGAGGCATCAATGCGAGTCGAACGTTCCGATGCCTTTGATTCTTGATGACTGTTTGATTCGTATGGACAACCGTCGACGATTGGCTGCGATGGAAGTGCTCGCGGAATTGTCCGAAACCACTCAGGTGATCATGTTCACTCATGATCGTTCGATGGTCGATTCAGCCGGTCCCATGATTGCCGATGGTCGCGCACGCGAGCATCGTCTTGGCTGATTGATTGATCAAGCACTTCGTTTTCGTCGTCTTTCCAAAAGGTCTTCACCTGGCATTTCGTCGAGCATCATATCCTGCAGACTATCGATGCTACTGGCATCACCAATTTTTGAGTTAGGAATCGCTCGCGATTCCGCCGAGGGTGAAATCTTCGTCGACACGGTCCGGACGTCACCACCCATGCGGCTATCGACACCACGCGTTAGCATCTTTTGAATCTCTCGCCGTATATCGTCCTGGACGAGTGTACTATCGTTTGACTTGTCAAGCCAAACACGCAATTCAATTTGTTGGGTCTTTTTGCCTAGGCAAAGGAATGTTGTTTGGGGTTCAGGATCCATAAGGACGCGCGGGTGATGGGACGCGATTCCCAAGAGCATGGCCCGTGCATCATTGAGTCGTACGTCGCGGCTTATCTCGACATCCATGGTGATTGGACATAGCTTTCCGGCCCCTGTCCAATTGGTGACCTCCTCACTCATGAACTTTCCATTGGGAACAATCAGTTCTCGGCCCTCCTCGTCGGCCAATACGGTTGTGCGTAGCCTTTGGAACGCTACGCGACCAGTCATCGAGCCGACTGTGACAAGATCTCCCGGAGTCGCTGGCTTCTCAAGTAGCACAAAGAAGCCACCAATCAGGTTTCGGATCATGTCGGCCATGCCGAATCCGAGCCCGACGACCAATGCGACAACGAGCCATTGAATCGTTTCCCAACGAATGCCGAGCAAGCGACCCGCCATGACAATTCCAATACATGCCAGAATCGTGCGACCTGCCACCAATAAAAGGTGATGCAGTCCCTCATCACGAACAAGAAAGTCCAGGAAAAGCACGTCCAAAATCAAAGGCAAGGTTCTCGCAAGGTGATAGGCGAAGAAAAGTGTGATTGCGGCTTCGATCACATGGAATAGTGTGACCGGGATAGGACGAATCGTTGATCCACGCGAAACGAGCGACGATCCAAGGATAGCCGCACTGAGGTCATTCTCGGTCGAGCCGGCCATGGTAACTGGTGTTGCTAGCGTGCTCGCTTGTTGGCTTTCAGCAAGTGAATAGTTGGGTGACT
The DNA here is from genome assembly GCA_039027135.1 of Planctomycetota bacterium. GTDB lineage: Bacteria > Planctomycetota > Planctomycetia > Pirellulales > Pirellulaceae > Rubripirellula. The sequence continues at coordinate 8,903 of JBCCKZ010000050.1, read as the reverse complement.
CTTCATGCACAGTCCAAAGTGTCGGGTTGGCTAGCTTCAACGTGGGGATGACATCGTTCCAGATTGATCCCAAGACCATGACGACGACAACGGCCATGGCGCCTTTGCCTAGAAACGTCAGACGCTCGCGAAGTTGTTCGTACTTTCGGTGTCGTAGGTAATCAGCCCGGCGCTGCATTTGGCCTTCGTCCGATTCATCTTCCAGCACGCCAATCTGACCATCATCAGCCCAGCGACTCCACAGCCAAGCCATTAGCCATTTGCAAAGCTCAATCATTGCAAGAGCCGCCACAATGAAGACCAAAGTGATCAACAGCCTTCGCATCAAAACGCCGACGGTATAGCCGTATCCCAAGAGAGACAATGCGGCTAATGAAGTGGGGATCCCAACACCGATCGCATAAGTGAGATGCCTAAAACGATAGGCCCATCGTTGTCCAGCGGCTAACAAAAGTGTGGGGACGAAACCTCGCGGCGGACGAAACGCGAAATGTGCCAAAACAATGAGGCCAACCATGATGGTCAAAAAACCAAGCCGCCCAAGTGATTCTCGGTAGCGACCCTGGTCTACCGAGTCAAATAGACAAACCAACATGGACGCCGGCACAAGCACAATTGCCAGCCAAGTCAATGTTCGGAAAGCTTCAGCTCGCTGGGGGACGTTGATCGGCGTGTGGCGATCAATGAGTCCTAGCGGGCGTAGGCATTGTCGAGGTAGATCGATTAGCCACAACGCCGCCGCTCCACATTTGAGGCACTTGGCCAAGCAAACCAAAGAGATCGACGTGTAGGTTGCATTGGTGAGCCACGACGCGAACCAGAATAGCCACGCCGGAACAACTGAAGCCGTTACAATGGTGAGTCCGGCTGCGATCAGCGTCCATCGCCAGCCATCGCGACTTTCTTTTCGGTCTCTGCCAATTGACGCGACCATTGACTTTGCTTTGAGCCTCACCAAGACTGCGATCAAAAGCACTGCCACATAAAGAATCGTCGTGATGGGGCCACGAATCATCTTCTCGTTGAGATCTTGTCCCGTGTGAAGCCGACGTCTTGGTTCGATGATGGCGCCAAGACCGTCCCATGCCAAAGGGATGTCTGACCAGGAGAATACGGAGCCACTCTTGATCCAAGTCACGTGCTTATCGATGAGATTCCGGAAATCATCGATTGATTGAATCGAATCAGTCGCGACGGTGTCGAGTTGGTCCAGTCGTTTCTGGTAAAGCCGCATGTCGCTTACAATTTCATTGAGCAAGTCCCGACGGGTATCCAAAATGCCCATGACTGGAGTGCGAAGTCCATCCGCTTCGTCATAGTGAACGTCACGACTCTCGCTGATTCTTCGGTCGGCCTCGGCATCCAAGTCATGCAGCGGTTCAAGCATGAGGTCCAAGGTTAGCTGTTGCTGCTGGGCATCACGCATTCTTGACTGAGCCACATGCAGTGTTTGGCGGTGCAAAGAAACGGCAGGCAAACGATCTCGGCTATGACGCAGCAACAAACCCACCGTTGGTGTCAGGCCGTATTGGGCCAATTTGGCGGATGCGTTCTGGTGTTTTTCCCGAACTTCTCGAAGCTCGTGCGAGACACTCTCAATCCGGTGGTTGATGTCTTGCCTCGAGGTGCTTAGTTCCGCCAAAGCATCCGCCAGCTCGGCATTCTCAAGGTACATTTCCCGGAGCAATGGATGCGTGTTCTCGGAGAGTTGCCGAAACTTTTTGGCGCGGCTGATGGCTGCAAGCGACTTTGAGTTTTCGAGCCACTGGTCAACCGTAGCGAGTCTCCATTCTAGATCCGCCACGTACAGGTGGGCTGCATCGACTTCCGCGTTGAATAGACCCGCGTGATCGCTTCGAAGTTGCAGCTGCCTACGAAGACGTTCCAGTTTGGAGTGCATTGCGTCACGCTTGGCATGTGCCAAGAGACTGTCGACCGCATCCGCATCATTGCTTGACATGGATGCAAGCGGAAGTTGGGCTAGCGACTGTAGTTCACTTTCAACCTTGGAGATTTCGTGCTGAAGCGAATCCATATTTCCAGCCAGAACGCTGCTGCCAAATAGCGTGTTGGTTTCCGATAGGTTTTCGCTGGCTCTCAGTAGTTCGCGATCGACGGCTTCACGAAGGTTGGCAGATGAAGCCATGTTTTGGGGCAGCGGTCTCGAACCATCCTTGCGCTGTCGAATCCTCAACTTCACCTGTTCAATGTAGTTCCTCAGCTCATCATGTCGCCGAGGAGCATTGGAAAGCTGGGCCTCGATTTCACCACCTCGATTTGCGTCGGCCATTGCCGATTGAAGGTGTTGGTTGGCTTGATTTAGCTTCGAATGCAACACAGCCTTCTCATCAGGCGTCAGCTGTGTATTGAAGTCGAGGTCTCGACCGACGCGAGTGAGTTCGTCACCACTAACTGTAAAGCTGGTCGAAAGGGGTTTGACGCCAGAAATGATTCGGCGGTAGGGGTAATCGAATTTTGTCAGATCATCTCCCGCGATGACTGCTCGAGTTCCGTAGCGTTTGCCTGGCGCTGATGAGTAGTGGTTAACGTCGCGCGAGCTTAGGTTGTTGGGATACCCATTTGAACTGCCATAGCGCTGGGCACCAAAGGACGCCACTCGATGGACGGGAGAAGATGCCTTTGAAGTTGCGTTTGGTGATCCGGCTGAGGTGATTGGGCCGTAGCCGATCAATGTTTCCCCCGGATTCAACTGTGGGGGTGGGACATTCTGCATTCCTGACTGGAAAACAACCTGCGATGTCGCGACGCCTGGTTCGAGGCAGCCCCAAGCGAGAATAACGAGGAAGCGCCAAATTGGAATGCGCATGATGTCCGCAACGAATAGACGTATGAAATCGATATTCGTTTGTGGCTATCAAAACCGGGGTGATGCGGTCAATCCGTGATTATTGACTCGATTCGAATGGCTTTTTTTCCGCGATAGGCTCCCGGTCTCGCATTGAACTTCGGGACGTCTTGAATGCTCAGTTCAAGGGGTTCGCGTACCTCTGTTTCGGTCGTGATCACATCGCCAATGGTCAGATCCAGCAAATCCGAAGTTCGAATCCGAGACTTTGCCAGAGTGACGCGAACATCGACGAGGGCTTCGCTCATGCTGCCGACGACCTTGGTCTTCGTCTCATCGGAAGACTGCTGTTTACCGTAGCTCGCCCAGCTATTTGTTGAGAGTACGTTGTTGTATTGCTCGATACCATTGAATGGGATGCAGAGATTGATCATGCCTCGGTTTTTTCCAAGCACCAGTTCGAATCCGAGGAGGATCACCACTTCGTTGGGTGGAACGATTTGGACCATCTGAGGGTTGCTTTGAACGCGATCAATTTCGAGTTCTAGCTCGACCACATTCTCCCATGATTCCGCAAGTATTTTGAGGAAATACTCGATGACGCGGCTGATCAAACGCGTTTCAATCTCGGTCATCGGTCGCCGAACGATAGACTCCGGGCTTGGGTCACCACCGAGCATCCGATCAATCATTGCGTAGGTGAGTGTGGGCGAAAGATCGAGAATCCAATTGCCCTCTAGCGGCTTGGGTTCGATCACCGCGAAGCAGCTGGGGTTGTCGAGGCTGAAAACGAATTCGCTGTAAGTGAGCTGGTCAACACTCAGCAATTTGACTTCGGGGATTGCCCGCAGTAATCCCGAAATAGCAGCCCCAAAGTTGCGGGCGATATTCTCATGCAGGTTTTGCATCGCCCGCATCTGCTCTTTACCGACTCTTTCAGGTCGCTTGAAATCGTAGGGCGATATCCGAGCCGAGGGATCCAAAAGCGGATTGACGGGCGCCGGCTGGTCTTTTTCAGGTGCCGCGGCGACCTGCGGTTCGTTGCCTCCGGCCGAATCCATGGCCGCCAACAAGCTCTCGACTTGATTTTGACTCAGAGTTTCGTCGGACATCAGCTCACTTGGCAAGTACAGAGTTGCGTGCTTCTACACCGTCGTTCGTATCAAATAGGTGCCGCATGAAACAAGCTTAAGTTTCCCGCCAGGGATGCAATCCGCTCGCCAGTCGCGGAAAAAAGTTGATCGCTCGCCCTAACGTCCAACGCGTCCATTTGCGTCTGAGGATGGCCGAAAGCCAGCGAACTTGGCGGCTTCGTGTTCGGTCGGCTAGGTGGGTTAACGCCTGATAGCGTTTCTCAACTCGGCCCCAGTCGATCGCCTGGTTCTGTGTGCTTTCCGCCGCGATGGCGTCCGCCAGCAGCCAGGCATCATCGATTGCCCACGTCATGCCTTCGCCGGTGAATGGTTCGACATAGCTTCGACTGTCACCGATTGCAAAGACACGGTCACGACACGGAAGTCGGCGACGTCGCAGCGGTCCGGTTGTCTGGTGTTCAATGACTTGATCGGCTTGAAGATCGATCCCGTACGCGGCAAGCCATTGGCAAAGGAACGCAGATGGCGTTGATTTTCGAGACTCGTTCTTGCGTTGGCTGGTGCGCGTCGGGTGATGCACTGCGGCCGCAATATCCGTCCATCCATCGGCGGTCTCGACGACGCCAACGTATCCCGTGTCATCGGCAAACATTCGCAAGGCTCCCGCTTCGACAATGCGTTGTTTCGTCCGTAGCCAGAATCCGCGGGGTCCGTGGGGGCTGTCGAGCCAACTTAGTCGATTACCCGCATCACCGCCGTTGAGTCCCGCGGCCAATACGACCGCATCAAACTTGTAAATTTGTTCCCCAGCCTGAAGACGGACTTGGTCATCAGTCAGATCGCTTTTCGGGCGAATTAGAGCGCGATGGGGAATGAGACTCGCACCAATTTGCTGGGCGCGTTCGAGGAGTTCGCTATCCAGCGAGGATCGCGATACGACACAGCCACCAGATTGGCGGATGGCACTTCGACGCTCATCTAAAATCAATTCAAACTTGTGCAAGGCTTGGTGTTTAGGGAGGTTGATCGGGTCCGCACCCAACAGGCCCTTAACACGTTTCCAACCGGACGTGCTTAAGCAGCATCCGCAAACCTTTTCGCGCGGAAAGGTCCGCTTCTCGAAGATGGTCACTTCGAGCCCAAGATTCCGCATTCGAATCGCAGCGGTCGACCCCGCCGGCCCAGCACCGATGACTGCTACGGACCTGCCCACTGTGGCTGCAGAGAAGACGTCTTGCGCCGGCTGAGAATTCACGCAAACGCCAATGCGTTTGCTGGCTCTGCAGCGCGAACGGTTGACGCGGGGACGGTCGCGACAAACCGACACGGAAAAAGTCGACGAACGTCGATGTCCCAGTCCAGAGCCTGGTGAGCCAGCTTGCGAAACTCATCGGTTGTGTAAGCCCCACGTACACTTGCGGAGGCATCGAAATGAACAATCGGACTGCGAGAAAGCGTCCTCGCGGCGAAGTTCACCATTGCCAAATTCGGCCATGAGCGTTCGAGGTCACACACGACGACCCATCCATGACAGACCGACATCATCGTTCTCAGCAAACCGGATGCCTCAGCGGGTTCAAGATGATGAAAGAACAGGTTGCAATGCACAAAGTCGAAGGTCGTCCAATGAGATGGAACGGGTGAGTCGATGCAATTCCACTGGACGGCATTGATCGAGACACCGGCGGCTCGTGACGCCTCGTTCTGAACTTCGATCGCCGTTGGCGAAACATCGGTTGTGGTGATGTCTAGATTCCAGCCATCCTTCTTGGCACGCGACATCCATTCAATGGGCTGTTCCGCCGAACCGCTCGCGATATCCAGTAGACGGATCGGGCGTGATGCCGAACAGTTCATCTGAGCGGATCGCTTGCGTAATAAGCGATAAAGGAATCCCGACACGCCTGAGACCCGATTAAGACGTCTTAGCCCTTCGAGTGCCTTGCGGTGTTTGTCGGGATCCAAATTTGGATCGTCCATCAATTCGTCGACGCGATGACGCTCTTTGAGTGACACGATCGATGAATTCAAACCAAGAGAGTGGAAGCGGGTGTTTCACCCACAGTGTACGCTAGTGAGCTGATTCGGGGACTGGGAGGTGGACATTGGGCTGCCGGCGCCAGGCGAATGCTAACCCAAGAGCTCCTGCGGATGCCACAAACACGCTGACCCATTGTGAGATTGAGAACGTTGTTCCGAATTGACCGGCTTCGTCAACACGAACCCACTCGAGACCAAATCGCAACATGGCGTAGCTCAAGAAGCCAGACCACATGACGACACCTGGCTTCGAAACGAATCGCGACAAACTGCACAGTGCCAAACATAGGATGAGCGACGAAATGCTGCTGATCGGCTGCGTAGCACGCACCGGCAAGGCTCGATCAGGCATCTCTTCGACGGGTACTGAGATCAACCTCTGATCCACCGAAAGTCGACGCCCGTAGTGAAGGTCACTCACGGGTAGGTTTTCCACATCACCGGCTAGGCTACCTTCAAGTGAACCAGCACCAAAGTAGATCGATTCGGTTTGGATATTGAGCGATTCAGCGATCGAGCCGGGTTCTACCGCAGTGATCTTTCGTGAGGCTTCATCAACGGTTAGACCGAATATCTCACCCGACTGCACCTGATCTTCGTAGACCTTTGATTGTGGTGGAAACTGGACGGCCCACATGCCAGGTTCGCATCGCCCGCCATAGCAGCACCCGTTCATCAGGCATCCCATTCGACCGAAGAAAACACCAATAAAAAGGCATGGCAAAATCACGTCGCCGAAGTTCAATACCGACAACTTGTTTCGCCACAGGTAATAAACCACCGCCGCACCCCCACCGATGAACGATCCGTAAACCACCATTCCACCCGCGGTGAAGTTCAGCATCTCGCCGAGCGTTTCCAAAAAGGAATCTCGCATGAACTGTTCTCGGTACTGGACGACGAAGAAGACACGCGCACCGATGATTCCCCCCACAAAAGCCCAGGGGGCCAGGGCGTAGATGATGTCCGAGGACAGTCCGTAACGCGAAGCCCGATAGGCAGCCAAGCCAATTCCGGATGCGACGCCGAGAAGCAAGAAAACTCCATAACCGCGGACAGCGATCCCAATGGGGTCGCCGGCGAGATTGGTGAGCTCGACCGCCGGCAACACAAACACTGCGACGGCGCTGATCAGCAGCCAAGAGACGCCTTCGCCCTGCCACCAACCGGCAATACCCGACTCGGAATTCCGACTCACAGAAATCCGCAGCGCCATTGCGCCCAATAGAATCAGAAAGAGCCAGCCGAAACCAAAAACAGGAAGCCCAGCCACATCATGCGGAATCAGAAAGAGGGTTCGCAGCATAGGATCGAAAACTGGCGGACGTGACGAAGCCTTTATCCTAGCGAGGTAAGCGTCTTCGCCAACAGTTCAGATTGGGGCGAGGTGAGCGGAGGGGGACGACTGAGGATATCGTCGTCAACCTCCGGGCGGGGATCAGTCTCGATGTATATTTGGCCCCGAACGCCTTCTGGGCGGCCTGACCAATCGCCGCGAGCCTTGGCGGAGCAGGGGCAATAGATCATGAATCCTCGCCTACATCGAACCAATCGTTCAGTCGTCCTAACGGCGATTTACCAAGCCTCCAAAAGGGTGAATTGGAGTTTTACTCCCCCTTTGGCTCGTCCGATCCGACATTTTCGTCCACATCGGGAGCGAGTTCAGATGCCTGACGGATCATCGAAATGGCAGAATCGAGTTCGCTGCTTTGTTCGGCCAGCCACTTTTGGTCTTTCAAATCGACAAGTGACTTTTTGAGCTGCTGCCAGGTGAGTTCCTTGACCGAATCCGAGCGGCGGAGCTTGAGTGCGAATTGGGCCATTGAAACCGCCAACTGTTGGTTGGTCGATCCATCGCTATTCAATTCTTCGGGAATCTGCACCGGCTTCTCAATCAGCGTGCTGGCCGCATTGACATCATCGACGGGCTTGTAGCGTACCTTCACATGGAACGACTCTTCACTGCCGACTAATTCAGTCCGCTGGGTTTGGTACCTGAGCTGAGATGTGTTCGCTTCGACACCACCGTCGGCATTAACACCAGCAAACTGGAGTTCATAGAGTGCAGTGACTTGGTGCCCAGTTCCAATCTCACCCGCGTCCTTTTTGTCGTTGGCGAAGTCGGCGTTCGCAAGACGTCGATTTTGATAGCCGACCAAGCGATAGCGACTGACCTTTGCCGGATTGAATTCGACCTGGATCTTCACATCGCGTGCGACCGTCACCATGGTGGCGTCCATCTGTCGGACGAGGACGCGATTGGCCTCTGTCGATGAATCGATGAAGGCATAGTTTCCATTGCCGCGTCCGCTGATTTGCTCGAGCATGGCGTCATTCAAGTTGTCACTGCCAAATCCAAGCACGGTCAGATCGATACCGCCGGCAGACTGCTTGGCGATCAAGTCAACGAGCTCGGTGTCGCTGGTGGTTCCCACGTTGAAATCACCATCGGTGCACAACATGACACGGTTGACGCCGTCTTCGATGAAGTAGTCACGGGCGAGGTCGTAGGCCAAGCGAATGCCGGCACCACCGTTGGTGCTTCCACCCGCTTCGAGACTACTGAGGGCTTTGCGGATCTTCTTCTTTTTATCACCGGGCGTGCTCTCGAGGACGACACCCGTCGAAGACGCGTAGACGACGATCGCGATCCGATCATCTTCACGAAGATTCTTGGTGAGTTTACGGAGACCTTCAATGGCAAGCGGCAACTTGTTGCTCGACTTCATCGAACCGCTGGTGTCTATCAGGAACACGAGGTTACACGGTGGCCGCTTTCCTTTCGGAACGGTGGTGGCAAGCGAGATACGAACCAATTGCGATTCATCGTTCCATGGGCAACGGGTGATTTCGGAGCCAATATTGATCGGATGATCGTCGTCCTCGTTAGGAGCATCAAGATCATAGTTGAAGTAGTTGACGAACTCTTCAACTCGAATCGAGTCTGTCGGTGGCAACCGGTG
>JBCCKZ010000049.1:0-15361 GCA_039027135.1 Planctomycetota bacterium | reverse complement strand
GTCAAACCAATCACTCCTGACTCCTTGCTTGAATCTATATCTTCCGCGTCATTCACAGCCCATCGATAATCGAGCCATGCAGCCGACGCCAAGCAGAGGCTTGCCTCTCCTATACAATTGAATTGAGGAGTGTGTAACCACGAAGAAGCAAACTCCCCAAGCTAGCAAGCCCTAAATTCCTCGGCGAAACGGTGAAGTAGTGGATACTTTAGAACACGCCCCCCCGGAGCTCCTTGCCAAAACCAGGCATCGGCTGCGAAATGAGGTCAATCAAATCACTCTTGGGTTGCATCTCTTCAGTGACCTTATTGATGCTGGACAGATCGAAGAAGCGGACAAGGTGTTTGATTCAGTTCAACAAGGAATTCGCGAGCTCGAAGGCTTCAAATCGCTTGAGCTAATCGAAGCAGGACGGCCTGATTAGGCAAATCTTTCGAACCTGGATCTGGCTTTGACGATCGACAGGCAATACCTGGCTCAGGAATCACCTCTCCGATGAAGCAACGGCGATTTCCTAATCGCTTATCCAAACGCTGATCACGTATCGTGATCCTTGTTGTACCCGCGTCCCTGGGACACCGCGTCTAGCAGCTAGGCAGGAATGCGAAAACGGCAATCAATTGCTCAGTTGCGCGATAGATGCAACTTAAGGCCTTCATCAAGTGGCCCAGGCTCTCCCGACCGTCGAAACGTCCTCCCACACTAGAAGGACCGCCTCTCAGCGGGTTCGGCCAGAGGTGGAACAGTGCATTCGCTAGTCCTGGTCCCTAGTCCTGGTCCCTAGTCTTCAACAAGCAAATCTGTCTCGAGCAAGTGGCAATAGGCATCGTATCGACGAGCATCGATCCTTCCGTCAATCACCGCATCCTTGACCGCGCATGCATCCTCATTGAGATGGAGGCAATCCGGATAGCGGCAATGACTGACGTAAGGCACGAAGTCAGGCATGAGACCGGCCACTTCACTCGCTTCGACGTCCCACAATTTAAATTGTCGAATTCCCGGCGTATCAAAAACCCACCCGCTCGGCTCGACAGGAATTAGCTGCGTTGCCGTGGTGGTATGACGCCCCTTATTGTTGTCATCGCTGATCCTACCAACGGCCAAGCCGAGGCCAGGCTGAACCGCGTTGAGCAAACTACTTTTGCCAACACCACTTTGCCCTGACAAGGCAGTTTGCTTTCCTTCGAGTCGCTCGCGAAGAAGATCCACTCCGAGTCCGGTGTCTGCTGATGTAATCAGAACCTCGATTCCCATCGAGCAGTAGACTCCCACAAGCTGTTGCACTTCAGCGAGGTCCACCAGATCAGCCTTATTGAGCACAATCGTTGGTTGGAGATCACATTGAAAGGCCGTTAGTAGATAACGATCAATGAGAACCGGCTTGAGGCTCGGAGAGGCCAACGAGCTGACAATCATCAGTTGGTCAACATTCGAGGCAATGATGTGCTGCTGATTCTTGCTGGTCCGGCAAAGCACGCCGCTCCGCGGCTCCACATGCTCGATCATCCCATCGACATTGGAAGTCGCCCTGAATCGCACAAGATCGCCAGCAACGACAGCTGATCTTCCATCGATGGAAAGTGATTTGAGAACCTGTCTTATCGCACATTCATAAACCTCTCCGTTCTCAACAGCCACTTTGCATCGGTGCCCATGCACTGAAACGACGCGCCCCGATCGCAACTCACCATCCTGCTCTTTACGCGGCTCCTCTTTGACGGTCCGACGGCGAGTGAGCTTTCCTTTTCCGCTCAGTCTCTCGGCAGTTTCGATCTCATCAAGCTTGCGTTTTCTGCCTTCGCGATAATCTCGGGTCAGATCGCCATCGCGTACTCTACCCTGGTGATTCTTGCGGAACTCGATTCGACGCTTACCACGCTTGGCCATGCGATGCTGCTCACCTAGTCCCGTTGATCATCAGGGACTCCAATTCGACCGGCATCCTCACCCGAAGCGTCATTGGCGGCAACGTTCTGAACTGAACCAGCCGCTCGATGACGATACGGGTTTGGAAAATTGGAGACACCAATGAATCAATCAGCTTGGTTGGCAACTGGTCCAGGCTCAGGCTCGGCCCCGCGCTCAGGCTCGGACGCTGACTCCGATGCGATCGTCTGCGTGGAAGCCTTATCCTTATGCATCTTCGCCTGAATCGACTGACCAATAAGGTCAGTCAGATCACTCTCACTCAGCTCTTCATGTTCGAGCAGGGCCCGTGTGATCTTTTCGAGATCAGCGCGATACTCACGAAGCAACTGCTCGGCCTTCTGATCCGCTTCCAATAGGATCCGTGCAACCTCTTCATCGATCAGCTCCTGTGTGTGCTCACTGAACTGTCGCGAGTGCTGAATCTCACGCCCGAGGAAAGGGTCTTCATCGGCCGTCTTGTAACTCACAGGGCCCACTTTGGGGCTCATGCCCCAATGGGTCACCATCCGACGGGCGATACTTGTGGCTCTCTCGAGATCGTTCTCGGCTCCGACACAAGTCTCGCTGTAGATGATCTTTTCAGCCGCTCGTCCCCCCAACAGCACGATTAATTGATGCTCAAGCTCACGTTTGGAAATGCTCAAGCGATCTTCATTGGGAACGTACTGTGTAACGCCTAAGGCTCGCCCACGAGGAATGATCGTCACTTTGTGAACGACGTGAGCTCCGTCGAGATGCCAGGCTGTCAGAGTATGGCCGGCTTCGTGGTATGCGGTCTTTTCTTTTTCATCTTCCTGCAAAACCTCTTCACGCTTAGCGCCCATCAAGATCTTGTCTCGGGCGTAATCAAAGTCCGTCATCGAGACAATCTTCTTGTCGTGACGAGCTGCCCAAAGAGCAGCCTCATTCACCATATTGCGAATGTCGGCGCCGGTTAGCCCCACCGTGCCCGCCGCTAGACGCTTGATATTAACGTCATCGGATAGCGGTACATCTCGAATATGCACCTTGAAGATCTCTTCCCGGCCCTTCATGGTAGGTCGGCCAACCGTGATATGCCGATCAAACCGCCCCGGACGCAAGAGTGCGGGATCAAGAACATCAGGTCGGTTCGTTGCCGCGACAACAATCACCGCTTGGGATCCGGTAAACCCGTCCATCTCACCGAGTATCTGGTTGAGTGTCTGCTCCCTTTCATCGTGGCCACCACCTAGTCCAGCACCTCTTTGACGACCGACGGCGTCAATTTCGTCGATGAAAATAATCGCTGGCGCATTCTCCTTGGCTGTTTTGAACAAATCGCGAACTCGACTCGCACCAACGCCGACGAACATTTGAATGAACTCGCTACCATTGACGCTGTAGAATGGAGCGCCAGCTTCGCCAGCAACTGCGCGGGCTAAAAGCGTCTTCCCGGTACCGGGTGGTCCATTGAGGAGAACTCCCTTTGGCACTCGACCACCGAGTTTCTGAAACCGCTCTGGAGTTTTCAGAAAATCGACGATCTCCTGTAGGTCTGCTTTCACTCCCTCGAGACCGGCCACATCCTCAAAAGTGACCATTTTTTCACTGGCCTCGAACCGTTTGGCGGGACTCTTTCCGAACCCAGAAAGAAAGCCACCCCCCATAATGTCGCTTCGTGTCCGACGCAGCATCAGGAAAAAGAACAGAAGCAGCCCCAATGGCAATCCAAACATCGCCAGGAAATACAGCATTTCCGTCGTATTATCCGGTGGTGGGTATTGGACTTTGACGCCCGCTTCCCTGACACGTTTTTCGAAGGATGTCACCCAGCCCGCGTCATTGGGCCTGAAGAATTTAAATTCCTCACCGTAGGTTTTCGGTTCGTTGCTCGCGCTATCCTCGGCCGAATCGGAGCTACCCGATGACGCCGCTGATTCCTCTTCGTCCTTTCCTTCCTCATCAATCGGTGTGATTCGCTCAATAACGACTTTCTTGCCGTCTGTCGGAATCAATGGCTTGATCTTGAAGGTCCCCGAAACCTGCGTGGTTTCGATCAAAACCGATTTGATGTTATTTTTTTCGAGTTCTTCGTAGAAAAAGCTCGTTGTGATCGTCGAACGTCCGTCGCTGCCGTTGAAGAACAGCATCAACAGCAAAACACCGATGATGATTGCGATCAGGAGCGAGTTATTGCTCCGCCGGGGAGCGGTCGAGTCCGGCTTTTCGCTGGGAGAGTTGGGAGCTTGGTTTTCCATTCGCGGTGGGCGTCTGACGAGGCGATCCGAATTTTGAAGCACGCCGCATCCGTGCACAAAAGTGCGAGCGAATTCATCAGCGAGCCCTAGATTGTCGGACAATCGGCGAGGTGACGTCAAAGGGGGTGAACCAGAGACACAACCGACCGTCTATTCCGGTATTGTACGGCGAAGTTAACGGCTCAAACTCCTTAACTTCTGGGCGATCGCTGCGGATTCGACCCAGTCTTCCTCAAACCATCCCGAACTGAGCGAGTAGCCACCTGCCGCCGCCATCACCAAGTCTGTCGCGATTTGGGCTAACGAATACCTGCGAATATCGGCCACCTGATAGACGTCGTATCCGTCCTCGAACAGCTGCCAGGTCCAATAGAAGCTTGGAACGGGCTCATCGGGATCCTCATCCTCGAAGCTCCCTACCGTATCAGAATCGAAGAAGGGCTCGGATGTTGCCGATGAGCTGGATGCTACCGGTTGCTCCAATTCGTCGGACTTAGGCTCCGCTGATGCCGAGGCCGGCTCGGCAAGGCTAGATGATGCCAACGGGGCTGACTCACTTTCTTGCCGAAAATGAACCTCCATCTCACCCAGGACTGTTTGAATCAACTGGACGAGGTCGTAGCCAAACTGTTCAACCGTATCGGAGGACACCCCGGGAACCGCCTCGAGGGCAGTCGTTGTCGTCGGTTTCAACTCGGCCAGCCTGTCGATGACTGAATTGCTGAGCACACGGCTAGGCGTCAACCCTAACGCCGCGGCATGCTTTCCGCGAAATCGTTTGAGCCGGGAACTCAAAGCCTCCCGTACCTCTTGCTCAAACGGATCTACGCTCGTCGTGCCCGAATCGTCTTCGGAATGCTCAGCGCCTTCTAGCTCAGCCGTCTTCACGCCATCACCACTCGCTGACGGACTTTCCAAATGCGCTACCGCGCGAATCAACTTGACCGCTAGTGGATAGGACACACGGACTGCAGGCGGTAATTCGGTTCGCCCCATCATCACTTCATTGCCAAACGCAGTGACATGAATCGTTGGTCTTCGTTCGACGATTTCTTTTTGCTCAATCAGACCGGCAGCAACTAATGCATCCATCACTTCAACAACTTCCGATTGACGCATCGAGCTCAATAGTCCGTAAGTCGATAAAGAATGCAAACGCAGTTGCTTGAGTTTCTTATTCTTGGAGCCGCACAACATTTGGGCGACTAATGTCTTCCCAAATCGACCATGAGTTCGAGTTACACCGCTCAAGATCACCTGAACACCTCGTCTGAACCCGGGAGGATCAGGAAGTGTCTTGCCACCAGAGGCATTGCTAGCCGATGCCAACGTTGAGTCGTGTCCGACCGACGCACCCGAGGGATCACATCGATCGCAAAGCTTGCAGTCTCTTGGATTTTCTTCGCCAAAATACTCCAGGATCACGCGTTGGCGACAGGTCGCACTCCCGGCAAATGCGATCACGGCTTCGAGCTTCTCGTACTCAGCGGCCTTCCGACGCTCGAGTTCCCCAAAATCGATTTCGACTTTCGCGAAGGGAACTCCTCTCTTCAAAAAATGAATGGCTTTTCCGCGGAAAGGCGGTATGTAATCAAAGGCCTTCAAACCTCGCAATTCACGCAAGATCCGAGACAACTGGTCACGGCGAAGATCCGTCAGTTCCATCAGACGATTGAGCGACACGAAAACATCATCGTATCGACGACGCCCCACCACCTTCTCGATTGCCAACATAACCTTCCTTCGCATCTTGGCTTCACGGGGCATGAAGTCCAACATCGTGGGTGCATCTGAATCGATGCGTATGATGGCATTGTTGTTACCGCTATCGAGCCGACGAATCACACCCGCCTTAGCCAAGAGGACTTCAGCCGTTCCTACGGCCTCCGCCGTTTCTTCGACGCGACTTCCTTGACGCACTTCATCGAGAGTCAACTCAATGGGGTCTTCATCTCGAGAAACAAGAAAGTCATAGACCTTTCGTACGCAATCTTTCGACGGATAGCGATTGTCAATGAAGAACTCCTGCAGATACCGATCCCCGTACGAGAACAACAACTCGCACCGACTCATCAGTCCATCCCGCCCTGCCCTACCCGCTTCCTGGTAGTAGGCTTCGAGCGAACCTGGAATGTTGTAGTGAACGACATATCGAATATCGCTTTTATCGATTCCCATGCCAAACGCGTTCGTGGCAACAATCGCCGCAAGCTTTCCCGACATGAAGGCTTCTTGAACACGATGCCGTTGATTGCCATCTAGTCCCGCGTGGTAGACCCCCACCGGGCGTCCCACCCTTTCGGGCAACCAGTCCGCAATCTCTTCGCAACGTTTACGAGTCGCCGCGTAGACTATCCCAGCACCATCTTGCGAATCAATGAACTCGACGAGGCGGTCATTCTTACTTGAGTCTGTTTTGAGATGCTGAACGGAGAGCCGAAGGTTGTCTCTTGTGAACCCCGTCACAAATGTGGCCGGGTTATCTAGTTCCAACATCGCCACAATGTCATCGCGAACCGTTGGCGTCGCCGTCGCGGTCAAAGCAATCGTTTGAACGTCGCCCAGATAACGTTTTCGAAAGTAGCCAAGTCTCGAGTAATCGGGTCGGAAATCATGCCCCCACTCGCTGACGCAGTGAGCTTCGTCGATCGCCAGCAGCGAAACTCTCGTGGAACCAATCGCCTCAAGGAACCGGCTATTTTTCAAACGTTCCGGCGCCACGTAAACCAAATCAAACTCACCCGCAGCCATCGCATCCATCGCCTGTCGCTGCTCACCCAGAGTCATGGAGCTATTGATCAATGTGGCGGCGATCTCTCGGCTTCGTAGTGCATCGACTTGATCCTTCATCAAAGCGATCAAAGGCGAAACAACGATCGTCACGCCATCACGATGAAGCGAGGGCAATTGATAGCAAAGACTCTTGCCTCCTCCGGTGGGCATGACACACATCACATCTCGCCCCGCCAAGACGGCATCGATGACATCGCCCTGGCCAGGTCGAAAATCAACCAAGCCGAAGCGATCAAGCAAAGAACGAGGTTCGACGATGTCCGCCATGACGTACGATCAACAAAAATGGCCATTGGTTGATCCAACCGCATAATGACGAACGGTCGGATTCACCGCTTGATTATAGGACACTCACGATGCAGGACGAAGCGAGCTACATTTGCGATTCGTGCGGTGAAGAGATTGTGATTCCGATCGACCTGACGGCGGGCACGACCCAAGACTATGTCGAGGATTGCCCAGTTTGCTGCCACCCTTCACTAATTCACATAGATGTTGATGAGACGGATGGCTCCGTCAGGGCCTGGGCCGAGGCTGAACAAGATCGTTATTGAGCGCTCATCAATTGGTCATCCGAAAGGACACCAGCTTACCAATCAATGGATCGAACCTAAGAAATTTGGTCTGATTCAGGCACGACGGTTTCTAGCTGCGGCAACTACGCAGAACAGAACAAGCATACGCACCTGAGATAAAACTCCGCACTGCACGTGAGTGCGACAAACCTGATCTACCGATGGCGAGCCGAAGAAGAAGTTAGAAAGCCGCTTTGCAGCCCATCACCGCACCACTGCGCATGGAGCGGATAGCCAGCGGACTTGAATCGTTAATCCAGGCGCCCATCAGTGAAAGGCCCAGGCATCAACCCCCAATAACGAGGGGGACCACTTCAAACGCCTACTCGTTGCTGCGAATCGATCACATCCATCGATAGGTCTACCCAACACGCATGTCGAGAACACGATTGCGGTAACCCGCCAGCGTCTAAAGTTAAGGCAAGGTGAAAAGATCAACCTCTAAACGGTGCTTCGGGAGAATCGTGTTGCGGATAGGTGAAGATTCTATCGATTTTGCCAGCTTTGACTGGCTGACCGATTTCCCCAGCCTAACATGGGCGGAGTTTATTTAGGCGCTGGGTTCAACCTGCGCCCACACCGATTCCTCCCCACCCAGAACACAGCATGACTTCACGGGATCTGCAGTCACTTCGCCGCACGACAACTCGCCGCCAGAAGCTCAAGAGTAAGTCGAAACGCTCATCCCGCCGACGCATCCGGATGGAAGCTCTCGAACGTCGCGAGTTACTGGCTGCAGACCTTTTCATTAGTGAGTATGTCGAAGGCAGCGGTGCCGGCAACAAAGCGATCGAAATCTATAACCCGACCGCCAGCGGGATCGACCTGAGCGACTATTCGCTGCGTCGATACTCGAACGGAGGCACGACTCCGACGGTGATCTCGCTCGGTACGGGAACGCTTGCTGCCAGTGATGTGATTGTTGTTGCAAACCCGGGTATCGATGCGTCCGTTTCATCAGTGGTTGATATCTCCAGTGGCAGCATCTCTCACAATGGAGATGACGCATACGATCTCTACAAAATCTCGACGGACACCGTCCTCGATGTCTTCGGGGAAGTTGGTGTGGACCCCGGATCTGCATGGGTTGATTCTTCGGTCGTGCCGTCCGTGGGTACCTCGGACAGAACGCTGGTTCGAAAGCCAGCCATCAGTATGGGTAACACGGATGGTTTCAACCCCATTTCAAACCTATCAAATGAATGGACCTCTTTCGCCACAGATACCTTTAGCGATCTGGGCATGCATACCTCCAGCCCCACTTCAGAGAGCAGCTTTGTACTGATCAATGAGGTTTTGATTGATGTTGATGGTATCGACACGCCTCACGAATTCGTTGAACTGCGTGGCGATGCAGACACGATCATTCCGGACGACACCTACCTAGTGAATCTCGAAGGTGACTCTTCATCCGGTTTCCCCCAAGGCGTCGGCAAGGTAGCCAATATCTTCGACTTGTCGGGGCTCTCCTTTGGAAGCAACGGCATCCTTCTGCTCTCCCAAGCGGGTAGCGGCTACACCATCGATCCGGCAGCCAACAGCTTGGTTGCTTCTGGCGGTGACTTTGAAGGCTTCAACTTCTTTCAAAGCGATGTCAACGCGGGCCAGATCGAGAATCCCTCGAACAGCCTGCTCTTATTCTCGTCGACCGTCGCACCGACGCTCAACGATGACTACGACACGGACAACAATGGCACGCTTGATAACCTTCCCGCTGGATTCACATTGCTTGACAGCGTCAGTGTTGATGATGGTGGTGGAAGTGATCAGACCTATGGCGTGCCTAATTTCTCGGTCCCTGGTGGTTCAAACACCTCGGCCTACGTCGCCCGCGTCGGAAACTCGACCGGGAACTCGACTTCAGACTGGATCGTTTCACTGGTCACGGGATCGGCTCCGAACTTCGTTGCGGGTAGTTCGGTATTGGCAGATATTGGAGCCCCCAATGGCGGATCGGTATCACCCGCACTGCTGATCAGCGGAGGCGACACGCTGAATATTGCCGAAGGCGGCTCGACGGATTCCTTCGACGTGACCCTAAACCAGCAGCCCGCAAGCGACGTCACGGTCTCGGTTGTCACTGACGCTGAATCGACGGGACCCGGCGGCGACCTGACATTCACGCCCAGCAACTGGAACGTGCCCCAAACCGTAACCATCACGGCAGTCGATGATTCGGATGTTGAGGTTGGTCACACCAGTTCGATCACACTCAACACGTCCGGTGACGCGGCCTTCACCGGTATCTCCGAAAACCTCACTGCCAATGTAAGCGACAACGACGTCGACTTCTTCGTCAATGAAGTACGAATCTCAAGCCAAGCGAATGACAACGCATCGAACAATTTCGTTGAAGTCTACGAGGCATCTGGCAGCGGCAACCTAACGCTAAGTGGTCTGCACCTGTTGATCATTTCGGGTTCACTGCAGGGTGGCAGCCCCACCGGCGGTCAAGTTCAGCGTGCGATTGATCTGAGCGCAGCTTCGACGGATGGTCAGGGCTTTACGTTGATCGCTGATGACGGCAGTCTTGCTTCGATTGACCCCGGCGATGTGATCGAAACCGAGTTCGATTTGCCTGGGGCCCCACAAACGTTCGCTATCGTTGGTGGTTACGACCCTTCACTCTTTGATGGATCACTTGATCCGGGCTTGGATGGCACGCTTGATGTCACCCCTTGGGCGATCGTCTACGACGCTCTATCACTAGATGATGTCGGCGGAACTTCGCTGAGCTACGCTCCGCAATTGGGTGGTGTAACCGTACTCGGTGATAACAGCTTTATTGCGGCGGGTGCAGCTCGCCCTGAAGATGGCGCAGCAACAGCGGACCTTCTTTTGTTCGCTGATAACTCCGACGACTCGCCCGGCTTCAGCAATGACCTGAGCGTCGTGATCACCGAGAGCGGTGGTTTCACTGGTGTTGTTGAAGGCGAAGCGGGAGATACCGTTCAGTTCAGACTGGCCGAAGCCCCAACATCGAATGTCACCATCACGCTGACGCCGAGCAACAGCGAGATCACGCTAAGCACCAACACACTCACCTTCACCCCAGGTAACTTTGGCACCAACCAAACGGTAACAGTCACCGCTGTGGATGATGCCAACGACACCGAAGGCATACATAGCTCTCTCATCGAGCTAGCACTTGCCAGCGTTGACACCAACTTTGACGGTGCATTCATTCCGCCGGTTGAGGTTACGATTGCTGACAACGCGGTGGCTTCGTCCAACTTGCGTATCAATGAATGGCGAATCTCAAGCGGCGTGGACGATAACAATGACAATTTCGCCGAACTTTACGACACGACAGGTGCTAGCGGCGTTAGCACAAACGGATTGACGCTTGTTGCAATCAGCGGCTCGTTCAATCCTGGTTTAATTGATTTTGTCATTCCACTCGATGGCGGATCAACGGATGCCGACGGCTATCTCTTGGCTCATAGCTCGGGAGCCGATCCGTCCAACGTTGAACCTACGGACGTTTCGGTAGCCGGACTTGATTTCTTTGGTTCACCTCAGACCCTGTTCTTAGTCTCCGGATTCACGGGAACTGCCGGGCTCGATCTGGATCCGACCGATAGTGGCAATCTCGCACAGGCTCCTTGGACCACTGCTTTTGATTCGGTAACGCTGGATACGGCAATTGGCGCCGCGAGAAACTACAATTCGGCGTCGCAGGTATTGAGCAATTCGCAAACCAACGCGGCTGCCGGTTTTCGACGCCTTCCAAACGGGCAAAATACTCTTCTCGAACTGGCATTCGCCGATACGGGACAGGACACCCCCGGCCGTAGCAACGAACTTCCTCCAGCAGTTCGGATCGTCGACCGAACGGAAACCCAGAATCCTGGTACCGATGCCAATCTCGTTGTAAGAGAGGGCGGTTTATTCGACACGTTCTCGGTTCAGCTCGACTCACCGCCAACTTCAAACGTTACAGTCACCCTGGACCCTGACGCGCAGCTCGCGCTGGACACTTTCTCTCCCAGCACAGCTGACACCCCACTCGACCTAACCTTCACGCCGGGCAACTGGTTCATTCCGCAACAAGTGTTTGTTGCCGCGAACGATGACGTGGATGTCGAAGGTGACCATCAGGGTTTAATCACCGTCTCATCAGCTTCGACTGATGCAGCCTATGACTTAAGTGGCTTGCCTCAAATTAGCGCTTTCGTGATCGACAACGAAACGCCAGACGCAGTCGTCGTTATCAACGAGGTTTTAAAGGATCCGTTCCAGGGCGATGATAGCTTGCCAGCAGACGACTCGAATCTTGATGGTGTTTTCGATGCCGAAGATGATGAATTTGTTGAAATCGTCAACTCGGGTTCGACGTCGGTTGATATCAGCGGCTGGACACTGGCCGATTCAACACCCGATTCACCGACGGTACGTCATGTGTTCGCTAGCGGCACGGTGCTCGCGCCAGGCCAAGCAATTGTTGTTTTCGGAGGCGGAACACCTGGCAATTTTGGAAACGCTCTGACCGCGACAGCTTCAACCGGAACTTTAAGCCTAGGCAATGGAGCGGACGCCGTCGGACTCTACAGCAGCTCCCAGCTGATCGACTATCACAGTTGGTTTGTTGATGATGATGAAGATCTGTTGGGTAATGACGGTGTTGATACCTCGCTCGCTCGGTTCCCCGATGTAACCGGTGAATATGTCGATTCCGACGACTTCTTGGGACCAATCTCGTCGCCTGGATTGGATAACCTTGGCAACCCATTCTTGATTGGTGCTGCTGTTCTTGTAACACAGACTGATGGATCAACCGCCGTTGCTGAGGGAGGCAATACCGACACGGTGGATATCGTCCTTAGCGGAACGCCATCACAGAATGTTACGGTAACCGTAACACCGACCGATGCAGAAATTGACCTGGGCGACGGCGCCGGTGTAGCAATCAATCTGACCTTCACCCCAGGAAACAGCGATACGCCTCAGTCGGTCACCGTGAGCGCATTCGATGACACCGTCGGGGAAGGAACACACTCGTCATCGTTTACGATCAGCACAAGCAGTGGCGATGGAACCTACGACGGCCTGGTTGCTCCAACAGTCAACGTCAGCATCGCCGACGACGATCTTCCGACGACGTCGACCGTGGTTATCAACGAGGCTCGATTCAGCTCCTCCGGTGGAGCAGTCGCTGACTTCGTCGAACTGATTGGTGATCCGCTTACGAGTTTCAATGGCATTTCACTGGTGATCATCAGCAATGAGTTTGATCCTGGAGAGGTCAATGAGATTGTCGACCTTTCAGCCGGCAGCACCGATGCGGACGGCTTCTTCTTGTTAGCTGACAACGGAAGCTCCTACACACTAGATCCAGGTGACCTCGAGGATGATTTCTCGCCGTTTGGTGGCCCCCAAACACTCCTTCTTGTAGAAGGCTTGGGCGCTCTGGCGGAAGACACCGATCTCGACTCCGACGACGACGGTGTTTTCGATGCAGCATTCCCTTGGACTGGCGTGATTGCAGGTATCTCAACATCGGACAACGATGGAAATGCTGATGTCTTCTACACGTTCACCGATACGCTCGGCAATGATTTCACGCCACCAGTCGCCGATCTAGATGGCAACTTCGCGGCTTCCGCCGTCGCAAGAAACCCCGACGAGACCGGAAACTTTGTGACGCTCGGCTTTTTTGACCAATCGAGTGATACGCCTGGATCAACCAACGAGGTCCCCGACATCGAGGTCACCGGTCTTGCGGATACCGTGATCGACAGTGGAGATACGACTCCCTCACCAACCGACGGAACTGACCTAGGCACTGTTTTGGTTGGTGTACCTGAAGCTCAGACCTTCACGATTACCAATGTGGGCCTCGGAACCCTCGACGTTACAAGCGTTACCTTGAGTGGCGCGGATGCGGGCGAATTCAGCATCGACAACTTCACTGCTGCCATGATCGGGAACGCCCAGACGATCACCTTTGATGTGACCGCTTCGCCGGCCGATGATGGTGCGAATGTCGCCGTCGTCGAGATCGCCAGTGATGACCCCGACGAGTCACCTTACACATTCACCGTGACGGCAAATGGCTCCACCGTCACCGCACCGGAGATCGACGTTCTCGGGGGTGGAATGTCCATCGTTTCGGGCGACACCACACCCGATCCGTTAGACGGCACCGACTTTGGATCGGTCGACACCGATGGCATGTCAACCAACACTTTCACCATCAGCAACCTTGGGACAGGGACGCTCAATGTGACCAATATCGCGGTAAGCGGTGCTGGCTCGGGTGACTTTATGATCAGCAATGTGACCATCCCGAGTGCCGTCGCAGCGGGCAACGACATAACCTTCGACCTGACATTTGATCCGTCAGCAGTCGGAACGTCGAGTGCGACGGTAACGATCACCAACGATGACGCCGATGAAGGGTCCTACACATTCGATGTTACCGGTGAAGGGATCGACCTTCCTAACATCATCATCAACGAAGTTGATGCAGACCAAACGGGCACTGATGCTGCCGAGTTCGTCGAACTCTATGATGGCGGTACAGGTAACACTTCACTCGATGGATTAGTGCTTGTCTTCTACAACGGTAGCGACGACCAATCCTATGCCTCAGTGGATCTGACTGGCCAATCAACCGATGCAAATGGATTTTTCGTTTACGGATCATCGAGCGTACCGAACGTTGACCTTGATGCCGGAGCCGTCACCAACCTCATTCAAAATGGTGCTGACGCTGTTGCACTGTTCGTTGGTTCGGCCGCCTCCTTCCCCAATGACACGCCGATCACCACTTCTGGCCTGATCGATGTGATCGTTTATGGAACTGGCGATGGTGACGACACTGGGCTTCTTACTGGATTTGGGGAAACGACCCAATTCGATGAGAGCGCCAATGGCAACAGTGCTAGCGAGTCTGTTTCGCGAACTCCGGATGGATCGGAGACGATTGTCGCACAGGCTCCGACTCCTGGTGCGACCAACGTAGTCAATACGGACACAACGCCCCCTGAAGTGACCAATGTTTACGTGGCTGGTTCAACGTGGACCGCCGGTGGAATTGATGCCCTGGATGGTGGCGGTCAAGGCGGTGGCAATGGCCTAGGCTTTGAGGTCACGGGAGGTGAGATCATCCCCAATTCAGGCGTCGATACGTTCTACGTTCAGCTCAGTGAAGAAGTCAGCGGTGTCAACACTTCAGATATTCAGCTGCTCGGCATCAACCAGACTGACTACAGCCCGCTGATCGACAGCGTGACTTACAGTAACGTCACCAATGTCGCTACTGTCACGCTAACAGCTCCGATTTCTAATGATCGTTTGCGTCTAGCCGTAAACGATGCCGTGGCTGACTTGGCCGGCAACCCAATTGGAGCCGTGTTCGATGTTGAGTTTGCCATCTTGGTGGCGGATGTGACCGGTGATGGATTGGTTCTGGTCGACGATATCACGCCGCTCATCGCTGGTTTGAATGCGTCATTCCCCAACCCGGGATACGATACGAGAATTGACTTCGTGGTCGATGGCCTTGTACTCGTCGACGATATTCCAGCTTTGATTGGAAGTCTCAACGCAAGCCTACCGGCTGGTTCGCCTGCGCCGGCGAACTTCTCTGGAAGTGCTCCCGTTGCATCTGCCCTTTCAGCCGTTGACGAAGCATTTGAAGATGATTCGGAGGATTGGTTGGACTTTGACTCAGTTGAACTATTCTAATACCCTTGGAGTTCCCATTACTCGGATTTACTAACATGAAGAAAGCTCTTCTTGCAGCTTGTTTCGCTCTCGGCGTGCTAGCTGCTTCCCCTGCCTTCGCGGGTTTCACTGTCTCTGCTGACCCGGCCGACCTTTCCTATAACGGTCCCG
>JBCCKZ010000048.1:0-15547 GCA_039027135.1 Planctomycetota bacterium | reverse complement strand
AGCGAATCAAGGTTCGGCATTGGTAGCAAGGGTTGGCTCTCGCGTTTGGGCATCCGGGAAAGGCAAGCTGACCTACGCAGATAGAGTATTTCGTATTGCCGATTAGTATCGAAACTCACCTCATCGATCAAACGTCGATTTGTTTCGCAGGATGTGGTGATAGTGTTGAGCGAATCGGTGGGATTCATCGCGAACGTATTGAAGCAATCGCAATGCGAAGGAAGAGCGGCTCAACTGAATCGATTCGCTGACTCCCGGACGAAAGATCTCTTCCTCGCGTTTGGCTAATGAAATGACTGTAGGCGGCTCAATTTCTTGATCGCGGAAAGCCGCCATGGCGGAGTTAAGCTGCCCCTTGCCGCCATCAATCAAGAGAATATCAGGAAACGAATCACCTTCATCTGAAAGTCGGCGAAACCGACGGGAGACCACCTCGTACATGCTGCGAAAGTCGTCGACGCCATCAACGTCACGGATTCGGAAGCGCCGATAGCCGGGTTTGAATGGCAAACCATCGATGAATTGAACCAGCGATGCCACGGTTTCGCCGCCGCCGAGATGGGCGATGTCCATGCCTTCGATCACGCGAGGCGTCTCTTCCAAACCCAAAACTTTACGCAGTCCGCTGAGGCCCTTCTTGGGGTCCACGTAAAAGACCTCGGGCTGAGCGTGAGTATCAAGTTCACCGCGTTCTTCAAGACGCTCAATCATCTTGATTTCATCACGCAGTACTCCCGCACGTTCGTAATCAAGATCTTTGGCGGCTGATTTCATTTCTGCAGTCATCTCTTTAAGCAAACGCGATTTGCCGCCCTCGAGAAATGTCTGCAAACGCTTGATATCTCGTCGGTAGTCTTCTTTGCTGATACGGAGGTTACACGGCGCAGTGCATTGATTGATGCTGGCCAACAGGCATGGACGAAACCAGCTCCAACGTTCATCACTCGAGTCAATATCTAAGCTACAGGTTCGGAACTTAAAGATTCTCTGCAAGACCTGGATGGCGCCTTTGAGCTGTCCCGCACTCGTGAAGGGACCATAGAGCTTGACGCCTTTCTGTTTGGGTTCTCGAGTGACCTCGACACGCGGAAACTCCTCTCGAGTCGTGATCATCAAATACGGAAACGTCTTGTCGTCTTTGAGGTCTTTGTTGTGTTTGGGCTGGATATCTTTGATAAGGCGAGATTCCATCAGCAAGGCATCCACCTCGCTCTCACATTCCACGCAGTCAATGTCTGCGATCTCACCCACCCATGGCGCTGTGCGACTGTCCTCTTGGGCGGCCTTCAAAAAGTAACTGGATGCTCGACTTCGAAGATTCTTGGCCTTTCCTACATAGATCACTCGACCGACGGAGTCTTTCATCAAATAGACACCAGGCGATTGCGGAAAACGCTTTACTTTTTGACTGGCATAGTCGAAGCCTAGAATCGCTTTGTCATCCGTCTCCGTTTTTGCAGGGACGTTCTCCTCAACAGAAGCAGCAGGCTCGTGGATGGAATCCTCAGAGCTCTTCTTTGCTTCTTCGATAGGGTCTGAGTCGCTTTGGCTCAATGGCCTGCCGTTGTAGTCAGTAAAGAACGCGGGTTTGTCGAGATACCTTCAATCGGAATTTCTCCGTGGCATGCTATCGAAAGACATCCGGCAGAATTGATTCCTCTTCGTCATCGCTGAGTTCCAATTCGTCAGATAGTTCCTTTGGCGCTGGAAGGGCTCCATCGCTGGCTTTTTCTTGGCTTCCGAAGGCATTGAAGACCCCACCAAACATCGAACGGATTCCGCCTTTGGACGCGCCTGATGAAGTCTTCGATTCGGGAGTAGGATTCGTGGCCAGCCGCATTTCAAGACGTTGGTAGGAACCCGCTCTGACGATCGAGAAGATGGGGCGGTCATCCGGTGTCATCCCGCCGATGGTCCTCTTCAATTGGATCGCGTTGCGAATCGGTTTTCCATCGATGGCTACGATCTGGTCGCCGATCTGCAACTGAGATGCTTTTGCGGGAGTTCCCGGCCTGACTTCGGCAATTTCAACGCCCCGAGAAAATGGTAGATCAACGACTTGGATTCCCAAAACGACACCTCCGTTGGGAAGATCCGGAATCGCGACGCCTGGGGCACTCGGCTTCGACGCCGATTCGTCGGTTTGCGGAATTTGAGGTGGCTCAAAAACCGGAGGCTTGGCGGCTCCGAATTCATTGCCGACTTGTCCAGGTGGAACAGACGCCGGCGGCTCCGATCCCAGGCGATCAACCAACGTAACGTCCGTTCGCAGGTACTTCTGTTCTCGGCGAAACGTCATCGAGAGCCTGTCGCCCGACTTTCTCGTCGCGAGAATCTGGCTTATCTCATCAAGCGTTGTGGCTGATTGGCCATCAAGCATCACGATGACATCACCAATCTGAATGCCCGATCGTTGCGCGAATGAGTTGGGCGAAAAACTGTCGACCCGTAGTCCGCCTGCAGCATCGCCGACTTCGATGACATTCACGCCGACAGATGGGCCTAAAGCCGCTCGATTCGGGAAGTCCTGCGGATTTACAGCGTTTATGGATCCATATCCCGCCGCTGCTGGTCCCGATGGAGGTGGACCAAAAATCGGTGGTGTAAGAGCTGGCGTGGGCATCGCATCGCGATCAAGGCTAGGCCCTGTGGCCTGGTCGCTGGTAGGGCCTGATGAAGGCTGGTTTGCCGGCCGTTGGTTTGCGGGCGGTTGGGGGACGTTGGGAGCCTGAGGGGTAGGCTGGGAAAGCCTAGATCGAAGCCTTCGAAACAGCTGAGCTTCGCAATCGCTTGAAAATACCGAAAAGAACATCGGTACGATTACGATCATCAAAAGAGACGCTCTCATGGGTTGGTTCACTGCGTGAAAACGGGAAAACGGGCGTTCCCTTATTGTCGGTCACTGGCCAACACGAGCAAGGGTCGAGACAATAGTGACGAATTCTTCGTGAGCTGACCCATGACCAATCCATTGCCGCCAAGCGAGCTTGAGAATGACCAGTGGATGGTTGCCTCGGTCGACGCGCCGGCTTCGATTGTGATCAGAGCCTGGCTAGAGGACCTTTCGATTGGACGGGCGAGTTTTGTGGCCAGCCAGATCGAGGAATTCAATCGATCAAGCCACCATCGAGTTCTCTGGACACGCGCCGCGCACCCGGAGATCTCGGTGATGGCTTTGGCGGCATGGGCCGTTCCCACCGGCACAAAAGAATCGCCAACGGCGCATCTGCTGCACGTGGGATGGGTGAAAACAAAAACCGACCAAGTCGGTGAATTGAATAAACAAACTCGAGGTGCAGCTCTTGCCGTAGGGGAGTTTGCCGACCGGGTGCTTGGTTCGATTGCCAGCGAGCTTCAGTGGGTCGGTGAAGAAAGCCCTACGCCATTTGCTGCCGAACTCCATAAGGCGATGAATCTCAGACGTTTGGCAGTACTGGATTACCTCCAAGTCGAGTTAGATCGAAAAACGGACGCGAGTATGGACCAGGATTCACCGGACCTTGCTCTGGCGAGCCATCCGCCAAACCCCGCCAATCACGATTGGTGGGATCAAGCGTTGGAAAAGTCTTACGAGCATTCGTCGGATTGTCCTGATTTATCGCAGCTCAGAAAGCCAGAAGAGATTCGCCTGGGTTACCAATCGTCGCCAGCTTACGAGAAGAACCGGTGGTACAAGGTAGTTATGCCTGATAGCAAAGAAACGATTGGCGTTGCGATCTTGGCTTCGGCAGGTGACGAAGGAAGCGAGCTCGTCTACATGGCGCTCTTTCCCGAGCACCGCAAAAAAGGTCTCGGTGTGGGTTTGATGCGGGCCATTGTTGACGAAGTGATCGAGGCAACTTCGAGCCAAAAAACTCGATTGATTCTCGCCGTTGATCGATGCAATGACGCTGCGCGAAAACTCTACAATGCTTTTAAGCTGAAGCCCGTGTGGAATGAAGCATTCCATCTAAAACGCTTCGACGACTTTTCCACACGGTCACGTTAATCCGCCATGACTTGTCGACATTTCGATTCGAAATCTGTGCCATCCTTCCGCCCGCCAAAACCGCCGTTTTCGGACTCCCTTACCGAATTCGAGAGAACCGTTTTTCGAAATCTTCCCAATCTCTTCACATCTGGCTTTGCGTTCGTTGCTAGCAAACTTAGAATCTCCTCCCCACCAAGAGAACTGAATCGGGCGGTGGTAAGGCAGCCCGCAGGGGATGTCTTGGGGCCTCTTTTTCGTCCAACATGGAGATCGACGATACACATCGATGTGTAGAGCAACTGGCTGCAGCGACGACCTGGATGTTGTCGGGAAATTCACGGAAGCTTTGAAGCAGCGGATTGGCGAAGATCGCTTTCGAATGTGGTTCCGGCATGGTATCCAGTTCGCTTGGGAGCCAGCCACCGACAGTGAACCGGCGATCATTATCGTCGAGGTTGCTGGACAGTTCGCTCTGGAACGCTTGCAAAAGAATTTCGCCAGTCAGCTTCGCGGTGCGGCAACTCAAGCGGGCGGACTCAACACCCAGCTCAATTTGCGTTTGGGCGAAATTCCCAAAACTCAACCAGTTGATCTCGACTTTGATGATCAGTCACGGTCGGAAGAATCAAACATCCAATCACGGAGATCGGATCGGCCCCGTCGGTCGGGACGTTCGAATGGTCGGAAAGCTAAGAAGCCATCTTCAAGCATCAATCTGACACAAACCTCATTCATCGATGAGGACTCGGTAGATGCCGTCCCTGCTGACGACAATGACATCCGAGCCAACGGACAAGATGCCCAGTCAAAGACGGCAACTTCATTTGGTCAAAGTAACCAGACTTGGGCATCGATGACGATGCGATCGTTTGTGCCCAGTGCATGCAACAAGATGGCACATGCAGCGGCAACATTGGTTTGCAATACGCCCAACGCGGCTTCGCCGCTTTTCGTTTACGGTCCCACTGGATGTGGTAAGACACATATCCTTTCGGCGATAGCCGATCACTTCCGACGCGAACATCGTTTGCGGCGAGTTGTTCATCTCACCGCCGAGACGTTTGCCAACGATTTCATTGCTTCGCTGCGAACGGGCATCACTGGTTTTCGAAAACGCTATCGTGATGCAGATGCCTTAATCATCGATGACGTCCATTTCTTGGCGTCGAAGAAGGCCACGGTAAGAGAGTTTCAATACACTTTGGAAGCGTTGTCAAAGCGTGGTTGTCCGGTGATCCTCTCGGGGAATAGCAACCCGGTGGATATCCCGAACATTCCTGAGGAACTCGCCGGCCGCATGGCGTGCGGACTAGCTTGTTCAATGCAGTCTCTTGACGAGAACGTTCGGCGATCGTTACTCGGTCGTTGGAATAACGAGAGGTGCAAGTATCCCATTCTTGAAGAGGATGTTTCCGAGATTGCATCGCGTGTCACTGGCGACGGACGTGTACTCTCAGGCATTGTCAACACGGTCCGCCTATTGGGAGAAATGTATGGTCGTTGTCCGTCGGTTGCCGAAGTCGGTGAGATGGCCGGCGAACTGCTCCGCGTCTCCAATGGCCCGACCACACTGACTGCAATCGAAGCCGCCGTCTGTGAAGAGTTCGGTCTGGTTCGTGAAGAGATACAAAGTCGTTCGTCGACTCGACGCATTCAAGAACCTCGAATGCTTGCGATGTTTTTGGCACGCGAGCTCACGGGATCGACCTTCACGGAGATTAGCAGTCACTTCGGTGTGAAATCACACAGTACTGCTATCACGGCACAAAAGCGCGTGAGTCAGTGGATCGATGAGAACCATGTCATAGGACGCGGACGAGTTGCAACCGACACGGCATCAGCCTTAAAGCGAATTCGCACCAAGCTGGCGGCCGGATGAATTCAACCTAGTGGAGGTCTCCCTCCCTTGAAGGTCGCTCAGTCTCAATGAGATAAGACGTATCGGCTTGACTTACCCTTCGCCTGGGAGGAGGAACGTTTCAACGGCTGGCGGGAACGATCCATGGTTAAGACCCACGACGGCCCTTTCGCCGAATCGCTGGACGGACCATTCAGGCTATGATGAGGCACTCTGCGATTCAGATAACTACGTCAAATATAAAATCACTTCTTTCCCATCTCGAGCTCACGGATGATCAACGGCGATTCCAACGATTTCCCACCTGCCGGGAATTTTGGCAAGTCCTCGCGAAGTGGCGATAAACGAAAAGCCAATCCGTCCGCAGCTGAAATCTTGCAGCGAGAGCCGCCCTACGACATGGAGGCGGAAATGGGAGTACTGGGGAGTATTCTCTTGCGACCGCTTGTCTGTGATGAGATCGCCTCGCTCAAAGCGGATGATTTCTTTCATGACGCGAACCGTATTATCTATGGTGCGCTTCGGGAAATGCATGACAACGGAGAGAAAATCGACGTCACTCTATTGGTGTCGAGGCTGCGAGATCAGAAGCAATACGACCAAGTGGGTGGTGCAGCCTATTTGGCTCGGCTTGCCGGAGCCGTCCCCAATGCAGCCCATGCGATATATTACGCCGAGATCGTCGAAGAGAAATCTGTCTATCGGAAGTTGATCGACGCGGGCACCGACATTCTGCAGGATTGCTATGAGCAAAGCGGTTCGGCCAAAGAGCTCATGGCCCAGGCGGAGCAAAAAGTCTTTGCCATCATGGATGGACGTGGCGGCCAATCAGTGCAGAGCATTTCAGATGTCCTGCATGCTGCCATGGACCGGATGGAGGCACGACTTCGCGATGAGTTCGTTGATGGCGGAGCAGAAACGGGCCTGCTTGATTTCGATGAAATGACAGGCGGGCTCCATAACGGTGAACTGATCATTTTGGCGGCTCGGCCTTCGATGGGAAAGACTGCCTTGGCGATGAACATCGGTGAGCACTGTGCCATCAACCAGGATTTGCCCGTTCTTTTTGTCAGTCTCGAAATGTCGGGGCTGGAGCTCGCCGATCGGATGCTGTGTTCGCTGGCACGCGTCAATGGTCACAAGCTTCGAAATGGAACCATAAGCAGTGATGATCGTGAGCGACTCGTACAGAAAGCCAACGAGATCAGCCAGGCGCCGTTATATGTTGATGATTCGCCGACGCGAACGGTCAGCGAAATTGCGGCGGCCGCCCGACGAATCAAACGTCGACAGGGAAACCTAGGTTTGATCGTGATCGATTACCTGCAGTTGATTCAGCCAGATGATTCGCGTGATCCGCGTCAGGAACAGGTTGCCAAAATTGCTCGACGTCTCAAAGGTGTCTCGCGTGAACTGGAAGTGCCGCTGCTCTGTCTTTCGCAATTGAATCGACAAGCGGAGGATAGCAAAGACCATCGCCCTAAGCTCTCACACCTTCGAGAGTCGGGTGCGATTGAGCAGGATGCTGATGTGGTGATGTTCGTGCACCGAGAGGAGTATTACCATCGCGGTGAAGACCGAGCCCAGTATGCCGGTCAGGCCGAAATCATCATCGCCAAGCAGCGAAATGGTCCTGTCGGTGACGTGCAGCTGACCTGGGAAGCTGACTTCACGCGTTTCCAAAACCGAGCTCCAGAAAGACACAGCGAGTTTGATGAGTACGCCGAGTTCAGTGGCGGCGGAGGATTCTAATCTTCGTTTAAGATGGAGACGGATGCCGCGTGGCTTCCGGTAATAGCAACACAGGTAGGACCTACCGCAAGACAAAGAGTCAATGTCAAGAATTCTCTTCATGATTGTCGGATCCTTCGTCTTTTGCCTGAGCTCTTGTGCACCTCCAGCAAATAAGACTGCGGCTGACGTAAGGGTTCTGGACTACGGCATCTATGAAGCCGTCGTATTGCTTGAAGGCTCTTTTGCACTTGGCCAAACACCTCGCGTTGCATCAGTTCAAGGCATCAAGCATCTCGAAACAACGACGGATATTCCATGCGAGGTTGGAACGTTTTTCGGCTGCCGACTCGACCCCGCGACTCTGCCGAGACAATACGAATTCAGAACTAAATTCACTCATCCTCCGTTTGCCGAACCCGGAGGCGAGCTAACGAATAAGTCAATCCAGTCGGGCACTATCAAGCCTGACTACTTTTGGGATGGCCGGCAGCTGTGGTTTTTCCTTGAGGGATTTGAATACGAAATGATTCCTGGCACATGGAGCTTAGAGATTTGGATTGACAACCTTCAAGTCGCTGATTTTGACTTTGATGTTCGTTGAAGAAACTAATCGGGCATCATTATTCGTTTTCAAGATGCAGCAGAGATGAAACCTAGTCGCTTTTGGGATTTAGAGCCTATCCGAATACCTATCAGCCGGTTGGACGCTAGCCCACGGTTCCCGCCGAAACCGAACGCTAGCGAGTTGCGGTTGAAGTTCTCGGATAGGCTCTTCGTCATTCACGCCAAGTCTTGCTCTCGGTTTCTTGTCATCTTCATTCTGTGCTCGTGTGGATTTGCACGTAGTGAAGAAACAAAACGTCTCGGCCCAGACGATCTACGAAAGGCTGCCGCCGCAGGTGATCTTGTAGCTGTCGATGCATGCCTTTCGGCTGGAGTGCCCGTTGATTCGGCTAACGCTTACGGAGTGACTGCGTTACTTGTGGCGGCGGACCATCAGCAGATCGAAGTCGCTAAAAAGCTATTGCAGGCTGGTGCGAACCCAGGGATTCGTGATCGCTTCTATGGGTTTACACCTTTGGCGTGGGCGATCATTCGTCGACAGTACGAATTGGTCACGGCGCTTGCCGAGGCCGGCGCACCCGATACAGCAGACGCTCTGACGCGAAGTGTTTATTCGAATAGCCCCCGGGCGGTGGATGCGATCCTTGGTTCCCATGCGGTCTCGACCCCGTCGATTCTTTGGGCCGCGAGTCAAGCACGCGTTCTCGAACGCAAAGAGATCCTCGAACAGCTGAAGGATTCCCTTCCGGAAGAGAGTCCTGACACCGAAGCAAAAGATCTCGATCCGGTCGGTATTTACGCAGGCTTCTATGAAAGCCAACAAGATATGCTCAAGCTTGAAGCCGACGGTGGTTCGCTCTTCATTCGCGCGGCTTCGGTTTCAAGGGCACAGAGGCTCACGCATTTGGGGCCAGGGAGGTTCGAGATTGGGATGAGTCGGATCTTGATGAGTCGCGAGTCGTTGGGTGAACCGTTTCAATTGACTCAAGAAATTCGAGGTGGGAAAAAGATCCTCTTCACTCAAAGAATGGGGATAGGGAACTTTCCAGATCAAGCCATTGAGGACGTTGCCGAAAAAGCAGGAGTCGGGCTCGACGATACATTTGAGGGATCGGATGACTTCAACTTCAAGGGGATGCCGTGGTCTGGTTTCCGAGGTCACTTGTCACGCGGAATTTCGGACGTTGAGCAGATTCCCATCGATTGGAATATCGAGACTGGCCAGAATGTCGCTTGGAAAGCACCCATTGAAGGCCTCGCTAACTCATGTCCGATTGTTTGGGGATCACGCGTCTACCTAACAACTGCAGTTAGTCAAAACAAAGACGCAGGTGGGTTTCAAACGGGGATTTCAGGGGATGTCTCATCGATCGATGAATCGGATGCTTGGTCTTTTCGGGTCATTTGCCTCGACTTAAAGACGGGGGAAGTGATCTGGGATCGGGAGGCTCATCGTGCGGTACCAGCCGTCAAGCGTCACGCGAAAAGCAGTCACGCAAATCCCACTCCAGTTACCGATGGGGAATATGTGGTAGCTAGCTTTGGAAGCGAAGGCGTGTATTGCTATGACCGTGACGGAGACCTGAAGTGGAAACGAAGCTTGGGACGGTTGGATAGCGGATGGTTCTATGACCGAAGTTACCAATGGGGGTACGCGAGCAGCCCCTGTCTTATCGATGATCGAGTGATCATCCAATGTGATATCCAGGATCAGAGTTTTTTGGTTGCGTTGGATTTGGAGTCCGGTGATGTTCTTTGGCGGACGGAACGAGACGAGATCCCCACCTGGGGCACACCCGTTGCATATAAATCGCCAGATGGCCTGCGAACGGTGGTGGTTAGTGGCACGAAAGAGAATGCTGCCTACGATCTCAATGACGGTAAGCTTTTATGGAAGCTCGGTGGCTTTTCAGAAATCGTCGCGCCGACGCCGCAAGTCCTGCCATCGGGCTTGTTACTCGCGGCTGGATATCCGCCCATCAAACCCATCGCCATTGTGAAGCACAACGCACGCGGCGAGCTAGTGTTGCCTGAAGCTATCGATGGCGATACTGCTGGGCCGGACGAATCTTTCCTTTGGGCGAAACGTAGCGGTGGTCCATACATGTCGACGCCAATTATCTACGAAGGCCTCGTTTACACTTGTGACACCCAAGGAGTACTCAGCTGTCTCGACGCCGCGACTGGCACACGTGTGTATCGCAAGCGGTTGCGAAAAGGAGGTGCGTCTTCCTATACCGGATCGCCTGTTGCTGCGGGTGGCTATTTGTACTTTCCAAGTGAACAGGGGGTCATCCAGGTGGTGCGAGCGGGAGTTCGTTTCGAACAAGTGGCTGCACTGGAGATTGGCGAGGCGACACTGTCCTCACCTGCGATCTCAGGTGGCTATCTAATCATTCGTGGTGAATCGCATTTATTTGCCTTCAAAGCAGATTAAATGCTGATGGAAGGCTGCTAGGTCGCATGAGAGACTGATATGAGATGGCTAAACGATTCGGTCCCACTGACCAAGGTTTCATCGTTTCGATTCGCGTTTCTTTCGCTCGGCCTTCAACAAGCGTTCGGCTTCGCCAGCACCATATTCGTGGGCTGATTTGACTAGATCCAGTTCGTCGCGGAGTTCTCTGGTCTCGCCCATCCACACTCGACCATTGAAGGTTTCAGCAAATACTTCACCCCAAGAGATTTCTTTCCAAGACCTATTGGGACCGCCGAAGCGGTTTAATATGTCTTGCCCGTCGCTATCAATCCAGCCGCGATTGAGCGCGATAGCACCCATGGTTCCTCCAACGAAAACTCCCAACGTTTGTCCGAAGCCAATGGATAGCAGGCTTCCGCTGGAAGCTATCGACGTGACGTCCCAAAAGATTCTAGTACCGACGAACATGAGTACAGGTACGTCCAGCCTGACGCGATGGTGCAAACGCGTTATGCGGCTATGTTCTCTTGTCACTAATCGAACGTGACTCGCCGGCGCCAAGATCACGGCCCAGATCATTAGCGTTGAAACGGCTGATGAGCTGCCCTGAGTAAGCCCTTTTCCTCCGTCAAAGAACTGGAGCAAATATACGAGTACGCCAGTTCCGAACAGCGCCGCAAAGTAAACGACGATGAACTTTCGCCATCCAATGAACCCTTCAACAATGGTCCCGAAACACAAGAGGAAAACCATGTCCCCCAACAGTTGAAGCCAGCCGGTATGGCCAAACACATGATTGAGCCATTGGCCTGGATTGGAGGATCCAAGCTCAAGTGCTAACGAGAGTGACCAGTTGGCGTTGCTCAGCAACAGCGCTCCGCTGATGAATAGCGTTGACGCGATTAGGGTCAACGTAGCGAAAGGCTGGTATCGGACCGGACCATCATTTCCAACGAGATGTAGCATGGGCAGCCAAAAATGAGAAATATTGTTTCTAGTGCGATCGAGTGCACCAAAACGAAGGCTCAGAAACCGGAGCCTGCGGGGCGCGCAGCCATTTCAAATGGTTAGATCGCCGACAATATTGTTACTTGTAAATCGAAATTCACTTTCGGTTTCACACTCACGACATACAACCAATCAGGCGTTGAGAACACGGTGGCAGGGTTGTTCCATTGCATTCCAACTCGTCTTACTGCATCGACGTCTTTTGGAGGTGGACGAAACAGCGTTCCTTGATCACGAAGACATTGAGAAAACCGCGAGAGTGACGTAGCGGTTTTCCCAAATCCGCTATCGAGAGTCAAGTTTGGGATCTCGATCCCCATCGCTTAAGAGAATTCTGTGATGCTTTGTCACGCCAATATCACGGTCACATGCATCATCTCTAATCCCGCACAAACGGATCTTGTGACGATGGATGCGAATACGTTTCAGTTCAAGCGTCGACGGACCAAAGGTCGAGACGACGGCTAGTCCCGTCTTCGGCGATTTGCAGCCAATATTCCAACAGCGGCAAAACCCATGAGCAAAGTTCCCGAGGCGGGTTCGGGTACGACCGTCGCGTTGCTTACAACGGTCAGTGTCTCGAACATGGAGACTTGATCAAACCGTCCACTTGGGCCGAAGGGTCCCAGTACAAGGTCGTTAGCGATAGTGGCGAAGTCATCGGTGCGAAGCACGGTGTCGGACGTGCCACCAGTTAGGTCGAAGGTTCCCACTGTCACTGAAGTCGATCCCGAGGTGGCGGCCAAGCCCCCCGAGAATGAGGCATAATTGAACGCGATCAAATCATCGCTGACGGTCGGATTGGGATCGGGCACGGCACCGCTGGCTAAGAACACCGGATTGATGACCAGATTTGAAAGCACGCCGTCACCGGAGTCCCTAACGATTTGACCTGAGAAAGCGGAGATGGCGTCGCCGTTGGTGATCGACGGTGAGAGCGTTGCACCGACGCCGTTGTCCGATTCTCGAATCACGATGTCGATGGTGACCTTGTCCCCCGGTGCCAGGGGCGACGCAGGAGTGGAGAAGCCCAGTTCGTAGACGAACGCTGCTTCGGCCGTCGGCGTGCAGCTTGCAATCACCAGGAGCGACAACACAAAGCTTGGGAGTGCCTTCAATGTTCTACTTTTAAGCAAGACGTTCAACGAACTAAAACCCTAGTGAGCGACCGACAGAATCGATCAATCCAAATACATCGGAATAATCCACCGCTCCGTCATCTGTGACATCGAGAGGATGATCCACCGCGCCAACGGATCCGATTGCCGCGAAGACATCAGCATAGTCAATGGATCGATCTCCGTTGGAATCTCCGATCATTCGGTAAAAATGATCGAGAGCGTTATCACCAAAAGTCATCGAATCTCCAACGACACCGTCCTTGTCGTGGTCGAAACCATGGCCGCCAACGCTGGAAATCTTTGTTCCATCGATAAGGAGTTCATAGTTTCCGTCGATCAGCGATCCACCCTGGGTGTAGTCGCCGGAGAACGTGAGGGTGGCGATGGTGTTCCCTTGGCTATCGAGAGTCTGTGCAAGGGCGAATTGCACCGTGTCGTTCTCACCACGTTTGGTGATTGTGAAAGCGTCGGCCCCGATAACCACCTCGGAATCAAACTGGACGGCAATTGAATTGACACGTGAACGTTGGCTGGTTCCGTCTCCGACGGTGATATCCGCGTCACCAACTTCCACCAGATTGTTGACCGCTAGATCGAAAGACTTCTCGAATGCTAGGCCTGATGAATCGGTGACTCGAATTCGAACGGCATAGGATGGCTTTACTTCGTAATCGAGATCCTCATTTTGGCGAACGTAAAGGGTGCTTCCGCTGATTGCAAAAACTGCATTGTCCGAGTCGCCCTGGCCGGCGACCAACTGGTAGGTGTGGTTATCTCCAGGATTCTCATCGATCGCATTCAATGTGGCGAACAATTGGTCCGCCAAGGACGTGTCCGAATTCTCGTTGATGGAGGAGTTCGAAAGGACGATGTCCGTGGGTGCACTTTGCGCGAGCTCTTCAATCGTCGTTGTTTGTTGTTGCGTATCGTTTTCAACGCCACCTTGAACCGAGATGATGTCGACTACAACGGTTTCCAGGTCATCATCGATGACATCGGCTAACGAATTTACGGTTATCGAGCCACTTAGTTCGCCGGCCGGAATCGTGATCAAAGTGTCACTGACGGAGTAATCACTGTCGATGGTTGCTGTCCCTGAGAACCCAAGTTGAATCACTACATCAACTACTGAAATCTCAGCCAGGTTGGCCGTGAATATCGCGAAACCCGAGGGCTCAGAAATGACGTTGTTATCCACCGATAGACTGACCAACGGGTTGGATGGCTGTCGTTCGAGAGCACCCACGTCGACTTTCGTGCCGACAAGACGGTCGAAGCCGAAACCACGTTGATCCGTCGCTTGCGAAGCGGTGACGTTACCGGCATTAATCGCTGGGCTTCCGTCGAGCAGGGCGTGCGTCCACGTCGGGCCACCATTGTCAGCGAGCAAACCCAAGCCTGGGTCGCTTACTCCGGTTTGGTCCGATGCCAAATCAAATTGATCGGCCACCACGTTACCTGAACCGATAACGTTAAACCCACCGGAGAAGACGGTTTCGATGGTGGGCAATCCGAAGTCAACGATCTGGGCAACATCATCGCCCGTGTTCCCAGCAATGATGCTTGAGGTAACCGTCGTTTGCGGCGAGTTGCCCGAGTCGGCTTCGAAGCTTGCCAAACCACCACCGCGGCCTGCATTGGCTGAGTTCGTCGTGACTGTGCTGTTGGTGAGATCCAAACTACCACGAAAAACGGTCAGACCGCCGCCGGAATCACCGGCATGGTTTCTGGAGATGGTCGAGTGATCTACGGTTGCGGTATATCCGTCGGCTTCATAAACGATACCGGCTCCTATTCCCGTCACTGAATTGTTGGCAATCGTGCTTCCTAAGATGGATAGGTTGCCTGACGCGACGGTAACACCGCCACCATTGACGCCGCTGGCGGTGGAAGTGTTTTCGGCAATCGTGCTATCAGTGATGGTTAAATCGCCGAGGAAGACCAACACTCCAGCACCGATGCTCGCATCTCCAAACAACGTGTTACCGATGACCTGACTGTTTTGAATGAGGACGGTTGAGAATGCAGACCTCACACCGCCACCCTGAATCGAACCAGCCTCTGTCGAGTTGTTCGAAATCACTGAGTTGGTGATCGTCAAACTCCCGTTGCCATGCCAGATGCCTCCACCATCACCGAATGCTTCGGAAGTTGAATTTCCAGTCAGCACAACGTCTTTCAATGCCAAATCACCGATTGATTGGATGCCGCCGCCGACAGCTGTGCGACCAGCAGGATCGGGGCGTCCCCCTGTGAGTGTAATGCCTTCAATCGATAACGAATGACCGCTCATTGAACTAAAGACACGCGAAGCCTCGTTCGCATTGATGGTCAGATTCGAGGAGCCTAAGCCAGCAATGATCAAATCATCGCTAACTTCCAAATGCCCCATTGAAAGAGTGATCGTTCCACCGATAAGCGATTGATCGAATTCAATGACATCGGGACCAATATTCGTGTTAGACAATCGGATCGCTTCCCTGAGCGAAAGCCCACCCGATTGGTACAGGCCGTCGTCTTCGTCAGCGAGCGTATCAACGATAAATGGCCCGACAGGTTCGTTATCGATCACTTGGAACGAGTCACTTCCCTGTAAGCCTCCTAAATTCAAACGGCTCAGTGAGAAGTCCTGGCCCCAACCACTTAGAACGACAAGCTTACCGTCAGCGGGTTGAATAGATGTGTCAAACGATCTCTGATTGACGCCATCACCAACGGTATATTGGAAAAGACCATCTTCATCAAAGCTTGTGTCCAGGGAGCCATCGACGCTGTATCGAACCACGGCGATCTGATTACCACCCACTCCGTCGGAATAACCAACTTGGAGAATCTTTCCATTGGGCTGTACTTGCAACTCGGCGCAATCATGT
>JBCCKZ010000047.1:0-15584 GCA_039027135.1 Planctomycetota bacterium | reverse complement strand
GGATATCACTGGATCGGTTGTCGCGTTCTCAAGACGCTCGTCGAATTAGGGCACCAAGTGCAAGTATTCACGCATGAAGCTCCCTATCACGTCAATGATCTAAAAGCGTATGCCGAAAACATCGGTGTTTCAGTGACCACCGATCGATTGCGAGTTAATCGAATTGAGATCGATGCGGATGTGATCTGCAGCATCTACTACAGAAACATCATTGACGATCCATGCATCGATTCTGTGGGCGGAAGAGCCATCAACCTGCATCCTTCGATGTTGCCCGACTATCGCGGTTGTAGCAGCCTAACCTGGGCAATGATTCGCGGAGAGACCGAAGCTGGATACTCCTATCACTACCTTACATCCGAGGTCGATAAGGGAAATATCCTGCTGCAGAAAAGGGTGGCGATCGAACCATTTGACACGCAGGCGACACTCTATCAACGCGTGATGTTCATGGCTGCAGAGGACTTTGCTCAGGTGTTGCAATTGGTTTCCGAGAACCATCCAGGTGCAAAGCAGCCTAGCGGTGTTGGCGAGTACTATCCTCGCGGATGCCCTTTCGAGGGTGAGATCGATCCAGCTTGGACGAGGGATGAGATCGAAAGATTCACCAGAGCGATGATTTATCCACCTCTTCCACCCGCGAAATGGCAGGGGAAAGAGGTGCGGAGTCTGAAGGAGTTTGATGAGATCTCGGGCCAGTCGTAAGCCAACGCATCCCTTGCAAAAGTGAGCATTGCGAGTAGTGCATTTTCCTCGCGGTTGGTCAGTGTTGGCGTCCTCAATCTCGCGTGGCGTCGTTGGTTGCCTTTTGCTAACGTCCACCCAGGCTGCATCGAAGGATCTCCATAGATGGGGGTTCGCGTCGATGAGTCTGACACGTTTATGAAAGCAAATGATTCGATGACCGCCATTCATTCTGACCTGTTAAGCCCTGTGAGATCCTCGGTCGTCGATTTGAACGGCCGGCTTTATGAGTCGAGGGATGAGACTGGCGATTTTGTTCGCAAGATAAACGGTTCGTCCGAAGGCTTTTTTCGCGATCTGTTCGCGAGTGGCGTTCACGAAAAGTTATTCGAAATGGGGTTCGTTGAAACGCGGATTTCGGAAGAACACGGTTTACAGGATGGCCTGACGCTGTTGCACAAGCGGCTACCATTCGTCACGTATGCTTGCGAATGGCCTGGTGAGGGCCTGCGTGCTGCGATTCTGAGTATGGCCAAGATTCAACGCTCTTTGCTTGACCTTGGACTCTGTTTAAAGGACGGTCATCTTTGGAATTTGGTGTTCGAGGGGGCGGTCCCGCGATTTGTTGATTGGGGATCCATTGCCACGAAGGATCTTCAGGTTGTTCAGGCTTTCACAAACGAGCTTGTGCAGCGATGCCTGTTCCCGCTTTGGTTGAAGACCGAGGGCTTGAACTGGATTGCTGGGCATGCGCTTCGGGATGTGCATCACCTGCCTCTCGATGTTCCCGAACTTGCGTATTTCGCGAGTGGAGTGAAATCCAAGGGGCGTGGATGGTTTGGGCGAAAGTCAAAATTGCGTCTTGATGGAACGCCTTCGTTCGAGAAATGGCTCGGTAGCTTTAGGCTCGGCTCTTCAAGCTCGCCTGAGCAAGAATTGGATTCGATTATTCGAGCGACTGAATCAGTCTCGTTCTTGCCGCGCGATACTGAGTGGGCTTCCTACGCCGGTGCAGAATCGACGCAGTCGATCAAAGATCCAACGACTTGGAATCAGAAGACCAAGTCTTTGGTCGACGAGTTGGTTGTCAATGTTCCCAACAAGGTCGTCGACATCGGATGCAATCGTGGTTGGTACAGTCAATTGATGACTCATATTGGAGCCAACTATGTCCTCGGACTCGACATTGATGAAGCGAGTCTTAACACGGCATTCAAAGGTTCGCAGGATGACGAGAAGATTCACTATTCACATTTCGATCT
Source organism: Planctomycetota bacterium (assembly GCA_039027135.1). GTDB lineage: Bacteria > Planctomycetota > Planctomycetia > Pirellulales > Pirellulaceae > Rubripirellula. Next base: position 13,638 of record JBCCKZ010000047.1, on the reverse strand, counting down.
AGCGAATCCGACGCCCGCACATGGACTCGCGGCGAGCTATCCAAGCCCCGAGAAGCGATGGAAGGCTGACTTGGTTTTGGCGTTGGCGGTTACTCATCATCTGGTCTTCAAGAGGGGTATGAACTTTACGCTGATCGCTGAAAGCCTTGCTGCATTCGTCGATCAATCGGGTAAATTGGTTGTTGAGTTTGTTCCCAGCGACGATGTGCACGTGAAGAACTGGATGACTCCCGACCATCACTGGTACACCTTGGATAATTTCGTGGATTCGATGTCAAGGCATTTCGGATCGGTGAGGGTTGTCGACGCATTTCCGGCTCCCAGAGTGCTCTGTATCTGCGATCGCTGAGATTTCTGAGCGTCAAAAACGCTGGGTGCCTTTCTTGGTTTTGTCCACGAGAGACATTTCTTTTCCGCCTCGATTGAGGGGCTTCAAGGGCAGTGAAATCGGGCTTGTCGTGAAACAAACCAGCCTCTAAAAGCGGATCTTCCCCTATGGCTAATTGGAAATGAAACTCTTGCGAACCTGGCATCGACGATCGATTAAAGCTTTGCAAGCTCAGGTGGCTCATCAGAGCCTACAGATAGCGCAGCTCCAAGAGTCGCTCGAGCGGAGTATGACGCTTTCGGCAAAGATTCTGGATCGTCTACCCAATGAAAAACCGACTCTAAGGTCAAGCGGATACCAGGTCACTTCCCAGTTCGATGATGATGGTATCTTGGCCTACCTGGCTTCCTTTATTCCGCCTGATCGTCGTCAGTTCGTCGAGTTCGGTGTTGAAGACTACACCGAGGCAAATACTCGCCTGCTCTTGAAAAAAGACCATTGGAAAGGTCTCGTCCTTGATGGTTCAGAGCAGCACATCGATCGAATCAAGCAAAGCGACTTGGCTTGGAAATACGGGCTAGATGCCGTCCATGCATTTATCACGGCTGAGAATATCAATTCTCTGATTGCCGGAGCGATTGGCGAGCCTGGCCAACGAGCATCTCAACCGGTTTCGAAGGGGGTGCCCATTGGTCTGTTGAGCATCGATATCGACGGTAATGACTACTGGGTATGGAAGGCGATCGAATGTTTTGATGCGAGTGTTGTTGTTTGCGAATACAACGCCATTTTTGGATCTGAGGCGGCCGTCACCATCCCTTACGATCCAAGCTTTGAGCGACATAAAGCACACTACTCAAATCTGTATTTTGGTTGTTCGCTTGCTGCGTTGGTTGATCTTGCCAGTGAGAAAGGCCTCCGTTTTATCGGTTGCAATCTCGCGGGTAACAATGCGTATTTCGTAAATCAATCTTTCCAAATTCCAGTGCCAACACTAACGAGTCGTGAGGGTTTTGTTGCGAGCCAGTTCCGAGAAGGCCGCGACCAATCTGGAGAGTTGTTGCTTAAGCCCTTGAACAACTGGCTACCGGAACTCTCGATGCTTCCACTCGTCGATCTTCGAACCAACACCGAGATTCGCGTCGGCGATCTCTCCGAAGTCCGTTCACTTGAAAGGGCAGCATGAAAAACCAGAAGCGATCGTCTCCGTCGGTACCCGTTTATCAACCGTTGGTGGGCGAAGCAGAAAAGAGGAATGTCAGCGAGTGCATGGAATCTGGATGGATTTCCTCTCGTGGTAAATTCGTAGAGGAATTCGAGTCTACTTTCGCGAACTTCATTGGTGCCGAACACGGCATCGGTGTTTGCAATGGAACCGTTGCTTTGCACCTCGCGTTGGAATCACTTGGGATTGGACATGGTGATGAAGTCATCTGTCCGACGCTGACCTACATCGCATCGGCCAACGCGATTCGATACACCGGTGCCGAGGTGTGTTTTGTCGACAGTGAGAGTTCTAGTTGGAACATTTGTCCCGATGCCATTGAAGCAGCCATCAATCATCGTACACGTGCGATTGTTGTCGTGCATTTGTATGGCTTGCCGTGCAATATGGCGGCGATCTCAAAGATTGCTAAGAAGCACGGTTTAGCGGTCGTTGAAGACTGCGCCGAAGCTGTTGGGGCATCCATTGATGGACAACATGTCGGAACGTTTGGCGATATCGCCACATACAGCTTTTACGGGAACAAGACCATCACAACAGGCGAGGGTGGCATGGTCACAACCCGCCACGAGGATCTCTCGATTCGTTGCCGGAAACTCCGAGGCCAAGGGCTCGCCGAGGGGCGCGAGTACTGGCACGATATGCTTGGCTTCAACTACCGAATGACCAATGTCGCTGCGGCCATCGGCTGTGGCCAAATGGAGCGTCTCGAACAAACACTCGAGCGCAAATTCGAAATCGACCAGCGCTATCGAGACCGACTGTCCGCGGAATTCGATTTCCAGTGCGTTGGTGATGGTGTACAGCATGGATGTTGGATGACCTCTTTGCTCGCAAAATCGAATCACGATAAGGATTCGGTTCGATCTGCGTTGAAAAACCAGCATGTGGAAACGAGGCCGGTATTCTTTCCGCTGCACTCGATGCCGATTTATCAATCAAGGTTTCTCTTGGCATCAGGAAAAGAGTTCTCCAACGCTACAGCGATCTCGGGCAGGGGACTTACGCTACCAAGCTATCCGGATCTCGCGAACACGCAGATCGATCACATCTGTGATTCGATTCTTCAAGCCGTTGACTCGCAGCGTCACGCAGACAGAAAAGCCGCCTAGGGATGTGTTTTGCACGACTCGGTCAGGCCGGCTCGATTTTGTTTAGGTAGACGGTACCCGTTCTGAAGTTTAGATGAGAATTGCTTTTGACGTCGGAAACATCGATATCCGCAATGGCGGAGTCGCTCCATATGCTGAAAGGTTGCTTACCGCATTTCAAGATTACCCAGATTCGTCCTTCAACATCACCATGGTGAAGGGCGAGTGCCCGGTTGCGATGCCAAAACGCCGTTCGTGGCGTCGTCGTCGAAAGAGTACGACCGATTGGGAAAAGGACTCTCGGGTATGGAAGCATTTCGACGTCTATCACAGTCCAAGTCAAATTGTTCGCAGCCAAGACATTCCTTGGATCGTCACGATGCACGACGTTCAGGAGCTGCATTTTCCGGAGTACTTTTCGTCGGCGGACCGAGAGTTCAGGGCCGTTTATCATCGACAAGTGATCGAAAACGCGAATGCTGTTGTTGTCTCCTTCGACCATGTGCGCGAGGACTTGATCCGATTCTTTGACATCCCGGGCGAACGCATACACACGATCCCCCTTCCCATGTCCTATTGTGGGCTGCCGGAGGTTGACGAGCATGAAACTCTGCAGACTCGGAAGCGACTAGGCCTTCCGGAACGCTATGTCGTTTATCCAGCTCAAACTTGGCCTCATAAGAATCACATTGGTCTCCTCAAGGCTCTGCTTGAGCTTCGCGAGCGTGGCAACCGAATTGACTTGATTTGTACTGGCCACGTGAATGACTTCTTTGATGATTCGCTTCGACCATTCATCGAAGAACACGCAATGCAGGATCAAGTCCATATGCTTGGGAGTCTCTCCACAGAGGATCTTGCTGTTGCTTATAAATCGTCGCGGGCGCTTGTGATACCCACGAAGTATGAAGCGGGCAGTTTCCCGCTGATTGAAGCGATGCTTATGCGTCAGCCGGTGATCTGTGCCAGGACGACATCATTGCCGGCCACCATTGAATCGGAGGAGTTCGTCTTCGACGCGGATGACTCGAGCGCGATGGCGAATCTAATCGAAAAAATCGTCGACGACAGTGATTTTCGTGATCGGAGTATCAGCAATAGCGTCTCAGTGACCAAAGACTGGCACTCGATCAATATCGCCGAGCGTTATCACAAACTCTGGAATTACGTTTTTGGTTCATCTTGAGGCTTGTCTTCGCTGAGTGAGTGCTGCTACGAACCTGGTTCTCTCTCCAGCTTTCCCCCTTCTTTCCCGCGGTCTTTTTGGCGTCCATCTCGTGCATACGCTCATCTTTCCCTACTACTGCGATGCCGAAGTGAAGCGTTACAAACGCATTCTGGCTTGCATGAAAGACTTAGGGGATCCAGCGTGTGAATTCGAGTTTATGCTGGCCGCGAGTTGGCAGCGTTCTCCCGATGATTCACTTCTCGAAGCCGCGAATGCGGTGGGGCCGGCGCGTCACTTTCACTGTCCCACCCGAATTGCCGGGTATCCGGAAGGACCCAATGCTGCGTTTTGGGATTCGATGTTGGAGGTGGCTCAGGACTCCCGAGAGGGTTTTGCTCTTTGGTTTGAATCGGACATGTGCCCAATCAAGCCGGGTTGGCTAGATGAACTCGATCGCCAGTGGAATTGGGTCAATCGCAAGACCGCCTCGAACGTATTGTGCATGGGGCTTCGCGTTCCGCCATTGAAAATTCCTTTGCAAAGAAGTCGACAGTGGTACGCATTCTACAAGAGGTTTCGGCCTCACAAGTTTCTCGACATTAGTCCCCATATCAACGGCGGAGCCTGTTACCGGAAGAACTTTGCGCAACAGGTTGGTGCCTGCTATCGATCCGATCCATTCGACACCGAAATCGGTGAACAACTGATTGAGCGTGGCGGATTCGCAAGTACTCCCGCGCTGACCTTCAGCACCAATTGGCATTTGGGATTCGACAAACTGAATCCGGACCGATTCGTCGTTCATGGTTTTAACACGAACAAAGATGAGTTCATTGATGCTTGCATCCATCACGCAATGGAGCACAGCATCGCCCCGAACAACGAAGAGTACCCTTTCTCCTATGACACCGGTGATATTGTTGCGCGAGCGGCGTTCATCGACGGCGATGTGATTAGGCGTGTACGCAATGGCATCAACGGAGGTTGTTTTGAGGTCCAGATTTTTGGGCCAAACCATGAGTGCCGCCATCGCATTTCGGCTTCGGACTTGCGGTCCCGAACTGATCACCCAATCGAAAACAACAATAGCTTTTGCCTGCACGCTGCCTAGATCAAGATTGACCCCTCAATGAAATTTCTGAAGCATCCGTTTGTCCGAGCTCTAAAGCTGACGCTCAGTCGCTGGCGGGCAATCGCTCTGCTGTTGAGCAGCTCACTTCTGGTGGCTGGATTGTGGGGCGCGAATATTGGCACACTCTTTCCAATGGTCGAAATCGTTTTCGATGGTGATTCGATCGCAAATTACGTCGATGATCGGCATCAGGATCTGAAGGAACAAATTTCTGAGCATCGGGAAACTGAGAAAACTCTGAATGAGCAGATTGATGCAAGTCCTGATGCACCTGATATCGGCTCGATTCGATTTGAACGCGATGAAGCCAAGCGTTTAGCTGATTCCAAACAGGACAAGGCCGATTGGTTTGCCTGGGCTTCACCATTGGCAGCCAATTACCTCCCTTCGACACCTTTCAAGACGCTGGTCTTGATCGTCTCGTTGCTGATGCTGGGAACGGCCATCAAGCTCGTCGCTCTAGGCATCAACACGATGGTTGTCCAGTATCTCAGCAACCGGCTCTCGATTGATTTGAGAGAGAACCTCTTTCGGCGATCACTGAGCCTTGACATTCAACACTTTGGCGAAAACGGATCGGCTGATTTGGTAAGCCGAGTAACCAATGACGTTGGCGCCGTGACGGCTTCGGTGATCGTTTTGACGGGCACACTCATTCGAGAACCGCTCAAAATGATCGTCTGTATCGGTGGAGCGCTATTGATTTGCCCAAGGTTGCTTTTGATCGTCGGTGTTCTAATGCCACTGACACTGTGGATCGCCAACAAACTAAGTAAGCTACTTCGCCGCAACAGTCGCATCTCGCTTGAAGAACTCGGGCGAATGTACACCACACTCACAGACGCCTACGTGGGGATTCGTGTCGTGAAGGCTTACGGAACCGAAGCGATCGAACGCATGAAGTTTCGAAAAATTAGCCGGGCGTTCTTTGGACGAAACATGAAGGTCAGCTTCTATGGGACGCTAGCGCGAAGCAACAGCGAACTATTGGGCATGATTACGGTCTGCATGGCTATCCTTGGCGGCGGTTATCTTGTGGTTAATCGTGAAACGCACTTATTGGGGATTCGCATGACGGATGAACCCATGAGCGTGGGGCAGATGCTTCTCTTCTATGGTCTCTTAATCGGCGCTTCGGATCCCGCTCGAAAATTGACCTCCGTTTGGGCGACGCTTCAGGCTGGCATCATTGGTGCGGAGCGTGTCTACGAGATGATTGATGCACCTTCCAAGATTCGTTCACCAGAGAACCCAGTCGAGGTGGCTCGGCCGCACAAAGAGCTGAGGATTGAGGACGTTGAGTTCTCCTACAACTCAGGGCCCCGGGTGCTCAAGGGGTTGGATCTCGTTGTTGAGCACGGCAAGACGATTGCGTTGGTTGGTTCGAATGGTTGTGGCAAGAGTACTTTGGCACACCTGCTTTGCCGATTTGAAGATCCCGAAGCCGGTGTGATCACACTCGACGGAACGCCTTTGACCGAAATGGGACTGCGGGATCTACGCCGACGGATCGCCATCGTCACTCAGAAGTCAATCGTGTTCGATGGAACGATCGAAGAAAACATCGTCTATGGATCCGGCCGAAGATCTCATGAGGAGATGCTAGAAGCCGCCCAGCTTGCTCATGCGGACGAGTTCATCCGAAACCAAACCACCGATGGCTATCAAACACGCCTAGGTAGTAAAGGTGTTCGTTTATCGGGTGGTCAGATGCAACGTATCGCCCTGGCACGAGCCTTCATGCGAAAGCCCGACATCCTCATTCTGGATGAGGCGACAAGTGCTATCGATGTTGAGAGTGAGACGCTCATCCATGACGCGTTGCGAACCTACCTAAAAGGTCGGACCGGAATCATCATCTCACATCGCCCGAGCTCACTAGCGCTTGCGGATGAGATCTTTGTGATCGACGAGGGGCGAGTCGTTGATCACGGCTCTCGCTCGAGCCTTGCAAGCCGTAATGCGTTCGTTGCGTCATTAAGTGGATCAGACGAAGAAATCGACTTACCCAGCAAGGCTGCCTAGAAGGTTTGGGGCCTCGCTAACGCACGTCGCCCCGCTTTCGCTGGTCGATAATCCTTCAGCGGCTGACCAACGCGGTCATCGCGAAAGGATTGCTTTGGATCCCACCGGATTTCGCAACTTGCGGAGCTTCGACATTCAGTCTTTTGGTGGTCGAGACAGATGCACAGCAAGAATTGGCAGTGATCGGAGCCACCTTTGGTGGTTCCTCAAAGCGACTATTCATTCGGCCTTGATATCCGGGAGTTGGCTGAAGCATTGACTGAGACGCATAGGGACTCAGGCCGTAGGGGCGAACGTATCTAGCGCCGTAGTAGACCGGAGGATGTAACGCGAAATACGGAGGCCGCATTCCGATGGAGCGATTAAGCGTGATCGGATGAGGTAAGTAGCCGTGGTCAGCCTGGCAACTCTCCGAAGTGGTCAATGTAAGTGTCGCGCAAACGACGGTTAGGCAGAAAAGTCGGCAGATCATGAGTTTGAATTCCTAGGTTAGAATGCAACCCCGTTACACTTGACGCTAGTTGGGGCAATTCAACCTTGCAAGCACAAAGATTGGATTCTTCCTCACCAGCTCAGAACCAATGAAAATTGTTTTCTTTATCCATTCGCTCGTCGGAGGTGGGGCTGAGCGTGTGGTTGCAGGTTTGGCCAGCGGTTTGGCGGATCGCGGGCATGAGGTTGTCTTGCTGACTTTGGACGACGGGGAGGTGACCACCTATTCATTGTCGTCTCAGGTGCAGCGTATAGGACTGAACTTGCTTCATCCGGCATCAGGGATGATCGATGGTTGGCTACGGACACGTGAGCGTATCGCGACGTTGCGCCGTGCGGTCTCATCGCTTGAGCCGTCAGTTGTGATTTCGTTCTGTGACAGCAACAATCTGCTGATGGCGATGGCCACTCGACATCGGGATAGAGACTTTCGCGTTTGGTTATGTGAACGAAGCGATCCCACGATGCAGCGTCTTTCTCGCGTGAAGCGATGGTTGCAGCGACGGAGCTATCCGATGGCCGATCGAGTTCTGGTGCAGACAGAGGCTGCCCGTCAGGCAATGCAGCGAGGGCTCATGCGAGGGTGCCCTGAAAAAGTCGGCATTCTCGATACCGCGATCGATATTCCGCGTCCGATGCGAGAGCTGCCGTTTGCCGAGACTTCCAAAACGATTGTGTTCACCGGGCGATTGGATCCGGAAAAGGGCGTCGATCGTTTGATTGAGGCGTTCGCAAAGCTGCAAGAGGCCAGTCTGTGGAGGCTGCGAATCGTGGGGCGGGGTTGTCTGGATGGGCAATTGAGAGACTTGGCGTTGCGACTTGGGGTGTCAGAGCAGATCGAGTTTCTTGACTGGCAAAGTTGTTTGGAAGAACAGTTCAAAGACGCGACTATGTTCGCTCTTCCAAGCCACTATGAAGGAATGTCCTCGAGCCTGATTGAGGCGATGGCGATGGGGATTCCGGTTGTTGCTTTGGATACACAAGTGGGGTCTGTCGAGTTGATTGACCACGCTCAGAATGGCTGGCTCGCTCGTGGCGATGATGCGGTTGAAGGACTTCGTGTGGGGATCCAAGCTCTGATCGATGATCCATCAATGAGGCAGCGCCTCGGATCGGCGGCAGCTGCATCGGTTGCTCATCTCACTTGGGACCGCTTGTTGGACCAGATCGAATCCGCGGTAGGGCCGGCTTAGGTGCATTCCGGTTGGGTTTGGAAAAGACGTGATGCATCTTCAACTCTGGGCCACGCTAACAAATCACTCGTTCGCTGGAGGTCTTCCTTGTGACATCGCAGCGGTCCGTGAAACTGTTGCCGCCATTGGTATTTCGCAGAGCTGAGAAAGCTGGGATGCGCGGCTCCTTACCACATCCCTATACTCCACAACACTGTGGTCGTTGAAATCTTGTCTTGAAGGAAATTGGATTGGTTCAAAAGAGAGTCGTCGTTGTTGGAGCCGGTCCGGGTGGTCTCGCGACCGCGATGCAGCTGGCCCATGCAGGCCTGAAGGTCACACTTTTGGAGCGTCGAAATCAGTTTGGTGGCCGAACAAGCTCCATCGAGAAAGAGGGATTTCGATTTGATTGTGGCCCCACCTTCTTTCTCTACCCACGAGTACTTGCTGAGATCTTCGAATCCGTTGGATACGACTTGATCGATCAATGCCCGATGAAGCGGCTTGATCCTCAGTATCGGCTGACATTCGGCGGTGGCGGTCAGTTGGACTGCACGCCCGATATGGATGAGATGGATCGTCAGATCGAGAAGATATCTCCCGCCGATGTGGGATCGCTTCGTCGATACATGGATGACAACCGCGTGAAACTAGAAAAGTTTCGTCCCATTCTGGAGTCGCCATTTTGCAATTTGGTTGACTACGTGACACCGTCACTGCTTTCGGCGGTGCCACACATTCACCCACTCAGATCGCTGGGCAGTGAGCTGCAGCGATACTTCAGTGACCCTCGATTGGTGATCGCGTTTGCGTTCCAATCAAAGTACTTGGGCATGTCACCATTTCGATGCCCCAGTCTCTTCAGTATTCTTTCATTCTTGGAATATGAATACGGTGTTTGGCATCCCACTGGCGGGTGTAGTGCGGTGAGCGAACGTATGGGTGAGCTTGCCAGCGAGATGGGAGTGGATGTTCGCTTGGATGAACCGGTCATCGATGTAGAGATGTCAGGCAAACGACTCAAGGCTTTAAGGACGCAGCAGGGTCGCTATGAAGCCGACGCGTTCGTTGTAAACGCAGACTTTGCAGATTGGGTGTCAAAGCACATTCCCAACCAAAATCGCCGCCGGTGGAGCGATGAGCAGCTAGCTCAGAAACGATACTCCTGCAGTACGTTCATGCTCTATTTGGGTATCGATGGTCAATACGATCATTTGGAGCACCACAACATTCATATTTCTAAGGACTATGAGAAGAACCTCCATGAAATCGAGGTGGATCAGATCCTGAGTAAGGATCCTTCGTTCTATGTCCAGAATCCTAGCATGACAGATCCAACGGTTGCACCGGAGGGAAAAAGCGCTTTGTATGTGTTGGTTCCCGTCACCCACCAGACCGAAAACGTGGATTGGAGTGATCGAAAGAGTGAGTTCAGGGAGCTCACGCTAGACAAGTTGTCTGCCATTGGCTTGCGCGATATCCGCGATCGAATCGAGGTGGAGCATTGCATTACGCCGGATGATTGGGCGAGTGATTATGCGATCTATAAGGGCGCGACCTTTAACCTCGCTCACAATTTGGGTCAGATGCTCCACAAGCGGCCGCGAAACCGATTCGAAGAGGTTGATGGAATGTACCTCGTTGGCGGTGGTACTCATCCGGGCAGCGGCCTGCCCGTGATCTACGAGTCCAGTCGTATTACATCTCGTCTGTTGCTTGGTGATCTGGGCGTTTCCACCGAATTCATCGACGCGGGTGCGAGGAGTCGCCCGAGTGGGTTTGAAATGACGCCAGTTGAAAAGCTGGAAGAAGCCGTTTTGGTCTAAAAACATTTCCGAGAACCTCGCCGGCGTCCGGTTTCGGCGGGAACCGAGGGTTAATGCCCAGTCGGCTGATAGGTATTCCGAAAGGCTCTCAGTGTTCTCATTTGTTGAGAACGAGTCGATTGAGTTTTGTCTTTTTGAGTTCGTATCTCGAGGATCCAAAACGGATGTACAATATCGGCTGTCCCTGACAAAGCTGTTCGAAGTCGTACTCAGGTATTTCGTCAAGCGAACCTGGTGGTTCATGATCCGTCGGTTTGAAACTCTTCTGGGGCTCGGATTCTGAGGAATCGTTACCCCCTTCTTTTGCCTGGGCCATCATCGTCCTGTTTTCTTTCACCGGCCCGATTCTTGGGATAACGCGTTCGGGCTCTTGCCCACGCTCTTAACGATCTGCAGCTCCTTGCAGCGGGCGCTGCAAGCTTTCGCTCGCTTCAGGTCATCGAAGTCAAAGAAGAGATTCGCAATGCGCCGAATGCAGCAAACGCAATGAATCTCTTTCAGTTTGCTCGGCACCACCGGCTCCATCACGCTTAGTGCTTCAGCATTTCGGTCGGAGCGAATCAGAAATGACGCTAAGCCGAGTCGGAAGTCAACGCTGCCGGGCTGAAGATCGATTGAGTGTCGCAGGAGAGCCTCGATAACCTCGTTGGAGCGACCACAAGCCGTTGCGTAAATCGCCATTTGATAGTGGGCCTGGCCGGATCGAGGCGATTGCTTGCCAGCTCTTCGGCACGCCTCCATGGCGAGCCGGCATTCGCCAAGCGTATGGAAGCCTTCAGCGGCTTTGAGGAGTTCGTCGGTGGTTAGACGTTTTGACTCGACAAGGTCGACGAGTAGATAGCAGGCCAAATCCGTTTTTCCAAGCTTTCCATAGCCGACGGCTAGGTCGATGCGTGTCGGTTCATCGATCGGCTTGACGAGGGACAGTAATTCGAGAGCCTCAACTCCATCCGCAAAGTTTCCGTCTCGCAGGCATGCAATGCCTTGAATCCATAGGGCCTCAGGATGCTCTGGCTCTCGGGCCAGGACATACATGGCAAATTGACTCGCAAGGCGGTAATCGTTCGCTTCAAATTCCTGTTTGGCCAGCTTCAGGTCGTCCATCCATATCTCACATTGACGGTGTATCGATTGGGATCACCGAGAGACACTTTCAGCAGGAATGGTGGCCGTCAAACAGCCTCGAGTGATCAAATCAACTCGCCGAGTCTGCTGAATATCGCAAGCTCATCTAATCCAAGTCCAAACGAAAACCTCTCGGGTCGGCTGGCTGGCTTGGCTTCGCGTCCGTGAATGAAAGGAGGAGGCGGGCTGACGGCCCCCGAAACACGGTCTCTCGCGCCATGGCTTGCTGGCAAACTGGGGAAAACGTGATGTCCGATCTCCCGCGCTCAGCAGGCTAGCCGGTGGCACGCGCCTCATCAAGGCATCAAACGGGCCGACCCGCGACATTTTGCGCATCGGATCTGCGCTTCGCACCATTTCGGTTTATCGGTAACATTTGGGTTGCTAATCCCCCACCCACGAGACGGTCCCTCAACCCTCATGTCGACGATCCACGCCGACCCAGAAGCCAAGTCTGACGAAGCGGCCAGCCACCATGGCCATGGTCACGACCATGATCATGACCACCCAGCGTTCTTGGCGCACCATTTTGATACCCCTGAGCAGCAATTCGACAGCGGGAAGCTGGGGATTTGGCTGTTCTTGGTTACGGAAGTGCTGTTTTTCAGCGGAATGTTTTGCGCCTACGCGATCTTCCGAATGCTCAGACCGGATGTTTTCGAGGGCTGCAGTGAGTTTTTGAACACCCAGCTCGGTGCGATCAACACGGGTGTTCTTCTCTTCAGCTCCCTGACGATGGCCTGGGCGGTTCGTTGCAGCCAGACCGAAGAGCATGAAAAACTGGTTGGCATGATCGCCACGACTCTTTCGTGTGCGATGATTTTCTTGGGCGTGAAAACCATTGAGTATTCGCACAAGTGGGAAATGGGGCTGCTTCCTGCCGGTCTGTTCACCTACGACCCAGCCATGCCTCACGGGACAGGTGACCACCCCAACTACCTACTTTGGCTTTGTGCCCCGTTTGCGGTCATTGCCGCAGGTTGCATTGCTTGGCTGATCGTCTCAATCGTTCTTGGAAAACAGTTCCAAACGCGATGTGCGGCTCCGCTGACAGTTGTCGCGTTGAGCTTCTTTCTCGGAGTCGGTCTGGGGATGTTTTTGGAGAGCGGTGAGGCTGAGGGAGGGCACCACGAGGATTCACATGCTCATGTCGCGCACGCCGATGGCGAAGGGCATGCGGAACAAGCCGAAGGGCACGACGATAGTGATCATAGTGCTCACGTGAGCGAGGAAGAGGTTGTCTACGTTGAGGCAACTTCGGCCCAGCTGACCATTCAGGAGCGGCTTGCCGAGGAGGCGACGAACACAGGCCTGATGAGCGAAGTCGAAGCCCGCGAAGCTCAAGCCGAGTTAGCCGATCGATCGATTGTCCCTTCGGAGGACCTAGTCACCGGTGGTATTACCGAAGTCGAACGCAATGTGATGACGCGTCGTCAAGCCGGGGTTTTCTTCAGCATTTATTACTGCATGACGGGCATCCATGCGATTCACATTCTTGCCGGTATCGGCGTTCTTGTTTGGTTGTTGGTTCGAGCGGTCAGGCATGACTTCAATCCGCAGTACTTCGGGCCCGTCGATTACGTCGGGCTTTACTGGCACTTGGTTGACTTGATCTGGATCTACCTGTTCCCACTGCTTTATTTGATTCGATAATTTCATGTCCGCACACGCTTCAGACAGTGAAAATCACGGCCACGGCGAACATGGGGACGGGCAGCACTTTGCGCACCCGATGCCTGTGCCAATGCTTCTAGGTATTTTTTTCACCCTAGTGATTCTCACCATCATCACGGTGGTCCAGGCTGGCTTCGATCTAGGAAGCTTTGATGTTGTCGTAGTCATGGTCATTGCCACGATCAAGGCGGCGTTGGTGGCCTTCTTTTTCATGCACTTGGCGTACGACAAGCCGTTTAACGTCATTGTGTTTTTCTCGTCCTTTGTTTTTGTCGCTTTGTTCATCATTTTCACGCTGAGCGATAAGAAGTTGACGGATGGCGACACGGTCTATAAGCAAGATGATGTCGTACCGGCGGTTGCTGAGGCGGCCGAACCCG
>JBCCKZ010000046.1:0-15621 GCA_039027135.1 Planctomycetota bacterium | reverse complement strand
TCCAAATCTTCGGCCGCCAGTAACATTTGCTGTTCCAGTGAATCAACCAATTCAATCGTAATGAAGGTGATCTCCTTGGACTCGTTGGCCGCCGCCGCGGTCTTGCGATGACTTTTTGCATCTGATTCGATTCCCCTGCGAAGGTTCTTGCTAACCGTCTGAGGGACGATGCCGTGCTCCTCGTTATAGGCTTGCTGTATTGCGCGACGTCGCTCGGTTTCATCGATTGCCATTTTCATTGAATCGGTAACCTGGTCGGCGTAGAGAATCACCTTGCTGTTTGCATTTCGGGCGGCGCGACCAATGGTTTGAATGAGGCTCGTTTCGCTTCGGAGAAATCCTTCTTTGTCCGCATCGAGTACCGCGACAAGTGAGACCTCGGGCAAGTCGAGTCCCTCTCGCAGCAAGTTGACACCGACAAGGCAATCAAACGCACCCGAGCGAAGATCCTGGAGCAATTCAACACGTTCAAAGGCATCCAGTTCGCTATGCAGCCAGCGGCAGCGAACGTTCTGTTCCTGAAAAAATGTGGAAAGGTCCTCAGCAAGCCTCTTAGTGAGTGCGGTGACAAGCACTCGCTCGTTGCGTTCGGCTCGCAGCCGTACCTCCTCGAGCAAATGCTTGACTTGACCCCGAGCGGGTGTGACTTCGACAACCGGATCCAGCAGACCCGTCGGCCGAATGATTTGCTCGACAACTTCGCCGCTGGTTCGTTGGAGTTCATAGTCGCTTGGCGTGGCCGATACGAAGCAGATTTGTCCTGTTCGTCCTTCCCACTCTTCGAACTTGAGTGGACGATTATCGAGTGCGCTGGGCAAGCGAAAGCCATGATTGACCAGTGTTTCTTTGCGAGACCGGTCGCCCGCGTACATGGCTCGGACTTGCGGCACGGTGACATGCGATTCGTCGACGAAAGTCACAAAGTCGTCCGGAAAAAAGTCATACAAGGTGTCCGGTGTCGCACCCGGTGGTTTACCAGACAGCGGTCGCGAGTAATTCTCAATTCCGGGACAATGTCCCACTTCAGCGAGCATCTCCAAGTCAAATCGGGTGCGAGCCGATAACCGCTGTGCCTCGAGAAGTTTGCCGCGACTCTGAAATAGCTCTAGCTGCTGATGGAGTTCTTCCTTGATAACTTTAAGCGCGTGTTGGATTCGATTTTCTGGCATGACGAAGTGCCTTGCCGGATAGACATAGAGATGCTCCGTCGTACGAATCACTTCTCCTGAAACGGGTTTGATGAGCGATATCTTCTCGATCTCATCACCCCACATCTCGATGCGATAGGCAAACTCTTCATATGAGGGCCAAAGTTCGATAGAGTCTCCTCGAACACGAAACTTTCCACGTTCAAAGTTGACGTCGTTTCGTTCGTAGAGAATGTCCACCATCCGCAAAAGCAGGTGATCACGCCTCGTTTGTTCCCCAACATGCAGTGCGATGATCTGTTCTTTGTATTCCTTTGGTGAGCCCAGGCCATAGATGCTGCTCACCGAGGCGACGATCACGACATCACGGCGGCTGACCAGCGAAGAAGTCGTTGCCAGACGCAGCCGGTCGATTTCATCATTGATCGATGAGTCTTTTTCGATGTAGACATCACGCTGTGGAATATAAGCCTCAGGTTGGTAATAGTCGTAATAGCTGACGAAATAGTGGACGGCATTATTGGGAAAGAACTCCTTGAACTCGCCGTACAGCTGTGCCGCCAAAGTCTTGTTATGGGAAAGAATCAACGCGGGTCGTCGGATATTGGCGATGACGTTCGCCATCGTGTAGGTCTTTCCGGTTCCGGTGGCCCCGAGCAGAACCTGCGCAGTGTTGCCACTCTCGAATCCGCGAGTTAGTGCCTCGATCGCCCTTGGCTGATCGCCGCCGGGCGGAAACGGCTCATGGAGATCGAAGTTGGCCGGCTCAGTCGTCTTGGAAGCCTGGTTGGTTGTGGGCATGGGGCTGGCAGGTGCAAAAGGCCATTTGTCGGAGAGACGTCATTAGATGAACTTACCTGCCCAATGGGCAACGCCGTACCCGACTTCTTTCGTGTCCAAAGGCTAATGCTCGTCGGATGACGGGTTTCGCAAAATACCGAGCGAACAACCTACCGGCGAGGTGTTTCCGTCTCCCCCAAACGACCCGCCAAGCGTCCTTGGCTCGACGGTTCGGCTACGAAACAAAGGTTCTGGACCTGATCCAAGGTTTTTGGGCCAATTCCGTGTACGCGAACCACCTGCCCCACACTATCAAAGTCACCAAGCCGATTGCGATTCTCGACGATTCGCCGCGCGGTGATCTGTCCGATTCCTGGAACGAGCGATAGTTCAGTCTCACTCGCAAGATTCAAGTCGAGCTGTAGATTGATGGGCCTCGGAGGGAAATTCGTATCTTTTCGGCCCGCAACCCAAGCGGTGGCGAATGCAGAAGTCGCCAAGACAACCATCATTGCTAGAACGGCCCTCGATGAGATGGCCGGTTCCGGCAATGCTCGGTCTGCCCCCAAGATGCCCTCGGTAGAGGTTCCCAAACCACTTACTTTAGACTGTGTCAAACCGTTGACTCTCAGATCCCTCAAGTAACTCAATACAACGCACCGGAGAACGATGGGACAAGATTATACACCCGTGACGATCAACGAACAGCTGCGGAGCGATTTGCTAGCATTGGTTAAGCTTGCGCGTGATGAAGACTTGCGTGGTGGTCCCGATTGGACAAGTTGGATTACCGTTGGCGAAGTACGACGGGGTCGAGCTGACGTTGTTGCTCGAGCCCCGGGTGTCGCTGCGGGTGTCGAATTGATCGAAACAATATTGGAACCCTTTGATGCAGACATTGATGTGAGTCTACATCTGCGCGATGGCCAAGCGTTTGCAAGAGGCGATTCGTTGGCGACGCTTTCAGGCAATGTTAGGGACTTGTTGACCACGGAACGCACTGTTCTCAATTTACTTTGTCGTTTGTGTGGTATCGCCGCGTTGACTGCACGTTACGTTGATTCGATGGGCCAAACGAAATGTCGTTTGTATGACACTCGCAAGACGACACCTGGAATGCGATTACTCGAGAAGTACGCCGTCCGATGCGGTGGTGGTCATTCGCATCGGACCGGTCTTCATGACGGTATCCTAATTAAGGACAATCACCTTGCGTTGGCTCATGGTGACAAGCCCATGAGTACTGGTGAGGCAGTGCAGATTGCCAAGCGTCTTCGCGGTACTCAAGTTGAGGGCCGACAGACACCGTCCATCATCGAGATTGAGGTGGATACGATGCAGCAATTCAATAACTGTCTGGAGTTTCAGCCGGACATCATCCTGCTTGACAACTTTCGACTCGAGGAGCTTCGTCAAGCGGTAAGCATTCGTGACTCGTTAGAATCATTGACGGAACTCGAGGCATCCGGGAACGTCAATTTATCGACGATTGCCGATGTTGCCGCGACGGGCGTTGATCGCATTAGCAGTGGCGCCCTTACACACCAAGCCCAATCGCTTGATCTGGGGCTGGATTGGTTGGGGTGATCCATCCAGGTAGAATGGCCGGCTCGTTGGAAAGAACAAAGAAATTCCATGAGTGAAGCAAACCAGACAGTCGAACTGTTATCGCGAATCGAAGCGGGCGTTTTCCGCTCGGCAGGCAATTCGTCGGACGTCGATGAGCTGTTTACGCTGGTTTATAACGAGCTCCGAACGATCGCCAGGCGTCAACGGGGCGGCAACCCGAGGAGTCCCTCTTTCTCGACAACGGATCTCGTTCACGATGCTTATCTGAAGCTCGTAGGTTACGAGAAGATCAGCGAGGTGAGTCGAAAACACTTCCTGGCCATCAGCGCCAAGGCAATGCGGCAGGTGCTGGTCGATCGGGCTCGCGCACAGTCTGCCAAGAAGCGAGGCGGCGACTATATCCGTTGGCCTATGGAGGACGATCTATTGGGGACCCAGCAAGACCGTGGTGTCCTTGAGCTTAATGCCTGTATCGAGGAACTCTCTGAGTTGAATCCCGTGCATGCCGACCTTGTCGAGTTACGTTTCTTTGGTGGAATGACAGCAGAGGAGGTGTCTCAGGTCGTGGGGCGTAGCCGACGATGGGTGGAAGACCAATGGCCCGTCATTCGCGCCTGGTTACGAAGTCGTTTGACAGACTCGTGAGTAGCGGATGACACCCCAACAATATCGTCGCGTCTGTGAGATCTTTGATCAGCTGGCCAACGACGAGTATGACCGTGCGATGGAGCGGCTTGGGTCCGCCGTCTTTGAATCGGAGGAGCTGATTGTTCGTTCGGAAGTTCGACGTCTGTTGGAAAGCCACCACGAACTCTGTGAGCGTGGTTCTTCGTCTGTGGACTCTTCAGACAAAGAAAAGGATACGGGTAAGGCATTAGCTCGTTCAATTTCCGAAGAAATCACTGATGAGATCCATCACACCAAACCGATCGCAGCACCCGGTGATGTCACGGGAGGCGCGGAGGGCGTTAGCCGGGAAGGTTCTTTTTCAACGGCTGCCATACAGTGGATTGAGCCTCTACGCGGTACTCTTCGAAGATCAATACGCTGGGCTCGTAACTCTCGCTTTGTTGCGATTTGTTCCGTCGTCGCGGCATTGATGCTGGGCTTTGGATGGCTTCAACGCTCGATCGTGAGTGCCTCGAATGAATACACCCAGCAGTTGTTGGTCACGATCGCCGAGCAACAGTCGGCATCGCTCAGTCGTTGGATCGAGGGGGAGTTTCGCTTAGCGCGAAGCCTCGCATTGAATCCAAAAGTGACTGACTTGATTTCACGCATCAATCAAGCCGAGCTGGATGAGCGGCATGATCATCGTAAGGATCTGAAGCGGGTCATCCAATCGTTGGCTAAAGAAGGGCAATCTGGAATCCGATTTACCGTTTGGAATCGTGAGGAACGGTTGATCGCTGATAGTAACCTTGATTTACCGGTCTTTGAAACGGGACCTACCGAATACGGTGCGACACTATTGTCACGCGTGCTCGCGGGAGAATCGGTGCTTTGGGTTCCCAGTAGTCTCGGTTACGTGACAAGGAACTATGCTGCAGCTCGACCGGATTTAGCGGCCGCTGGTGATGTTGGCAAACCAACATTAGGAATGTTGGTGCCTGTTTATGTGGATCAGTCGAAAACAGAAGATCCCTATGCAGTCTTGATGATCTTTGGAGTCGTTGAGATCGATGAGGTGAGTGACTTGCTTGAAAAGGCGAGGCCATCGGAGACTGGCGAAACCTATCTCGTTGATGCTCGCGGGTACCAAGTGACTCGATCGCGATTTGGAGAGCATCTGAAAAGGGCTTCTCTGACTGATCCAGAGAGGACAAAGGAAAGAGAATCAGTTTCTTTCCAGCCGACAGCAACATGGCCCGGACACCTGCGCGTCGCGGATCCAGGAGTGAATACCTATGTAGAAAAACCTGACTTCGAACATCGCGATATTTGGACGCTCACCGAATCGGCTCGTCGTGTCATTCGCGGAAGAAGCGGAGATCGTCTTGAGCCCTATCCGGATTACCGCGGTGTGCCTGTTGTGGGTGCTTGGCGTTGGATCGATGAGTACCGGTTGGGGCTCATCACCGAAATGGATGCGCAGGATGCTGGACGTTTAGTGACGCCCCTTGTTCGTGCATCACGGTGGTTGATGGTTGTCTCGATCTTGGGACTCACGATCGCAACGTTGCAGAACGTTCGAGATGTCTTTCGTCGTATGCGTTTGGGTATTGATCCTCATATCGGGTCGTATCGAATTCTCGAGAAGCTTGGCGAAGGTGGCATGGCGGAGGTCTACCTTGCCGAGCACTCTGT
This sequence comes from Planctomycetota bacterium, assembly GCA_039027135.1. Lineage (GTDB taxonomy): Bacteria > Planctomycetota > Planctomycetia > Pirellulales > Pirellulaceae > Rubripirellula. The sequence goes on along the minus strand of JBCCKZ010000046.1, from coordinate 9,817 downwards.
CCTCAATCGTCGCGCAGCCGTCAAACGAATCAAGCCCGAACTGGCCAACGAGAGGAATCGATTTCGTTTCCAGCGAGAAATCACTCTAGCCAGTCGATTGCAGCATCCCAATACGATCGAGATCTACGACTTTGGGGAGACATCCAACGGTTCTTTCTACTGTGCGATGGAGTACATATCAGGTCTGACCCTGCAACAGCTCGTCAAGCAACACGGCAAACAACCACAGGCTCGCGTTGCACATTTTTTACTCCAGTGCTGTCGTTCGCTTCGAGAAGCACACACCGGCGGTTTGATTCATCGAGATTTGAAACCGGCGAACTTGATGGTTTATGCGGCAGCCGAGGAGTACGACCATATCAAGGTTTTGGACTTTGGTCTTGTTCGAGACCTTGAAAACGCCGAAACGATCGAAGCAACGGCTACCGAGGCGCTGGTCGGAACTCCTATGTACATCGCGCCCGAGCGGATTATCAATCCCCAATGCATGGACCGGCGAGTCGATATCTACTCTCTCGGCATGACTGCCTACGTTTTGCTCCAAGGGCATCCTCCGTTTGAAGGGCTCGATACCATGGAGACATTGGCCGCGACGATGCATGGCAAGGTGTCACCTTGGAAACCATTGGATGATGATCCGTTGAACCCGGCTTTTGTTGCCCTCGTGATGGAGTGCTTGGCTAAGTCGGCCGATGCCCGGCCCAGTTCGGTCGATGAGATCATCGAGCGGCTCGAGAGCATGGCTTGGGATCGCCCGTGGTGTCGTGAACGCGCGGCTATTTGGTGGAACCGCGAACACAGCGTGTAGTGGTGTTCGAATTTGGCACGTCCGTTGCAATCGTTAGATCCGGCAATCTAGTAAAGCGGTCGAGAGTCTGGTGTTTGGTATTCGCCGCTTGCGCATTGGCACAACCTAGGGTTTGATGCGGTTTATTCCGCGACGCTCTTCCGTTCGGCCGCTCGCCACGTCAGTCATCAATATGCAACGCCCGCCCATCTTGGATTCTCATCGTCGCTTCGGCGAGATGCTGCATCCGGTTCTTGATGCCGCCGCGATCATGGCTTCGCTGGCCATGGTCAAGTGGATCGCTATTGGTTTCTTCGATCAGGCCGCCATCCTCATGGGGATGGTCGCGGTGTTAACGTTCGTCCTGATGAGCCATGTCACAGGACTGCACCGACGCGCCATCATGAGTTCCCCCGATCGCGAATTTGGTGGAATCGTCGTTGCATGGATTGCAACGGTATCTGTTCTCGGCCTTCTCGCATTTGGGACTCGGTATGGGATCGTTTTCTCGCGAGCCATCGTGGTGACTTGGATTGTGGTGTGTCCGGCAATCATTGGTCTTCAGCGAATGTGTCTTCGGATTGTTCAAGCGGCGTTCGCGCGTCGAGGATTTGGTGTTCGGCGAGTCGCGATCGCTGGACGCAATGAATTGGGTATTCGAACAGCCAAAAACATCGTTGATACGCCCAGCCTCGCGATGAAAATGACGGGCTTCTACGACGATCGAGAATCGCTACGACAACTCAACGAGATTGAGGAATCGACCAACGGGCTGAAACCCCAAGATGATGAGACGATACTTCTTGATCAGGAATCCGAGTTGACCGGTGGCTTTGACGACCTCGTTTCAAAGGCACGCTGTGGCGAAGTTGATCTCGTGATGATCACGCTGCCAATGAGAGCCGAAGCGAGGATTAAATGGTTGCTCGATCAATTGTCGGATACCACGGCTTCGGTATACATCGTGCCTGACTTCTTCGTCTTTGAGTTGTTGCACTCACAGTGGACTTCACTTGGTGATCTCCCCGCGGTCAGCGTTTTTGAGAATCCGCTCTTTGGTGTCGACGGTGTAGTGAAGCGGATCGTCGATATCGCTTTGGCAACAGCAGGGCTAGTGGCCGCGGCTCCCGTGATGCTTGCCGTTGCGATTGCTGTGAAGGTAACATCTCGAGGACCCGTTTTCTTCAGACAGAAACGATACGGGTTGGATGGTCGTGAAATTCTGGTTTGGAAATTCCGCAGCATGAAGACTTGCGACAACGGGCCTCAAATCAGACAAGCCAGCAAGGAAGATCCTCGGGTAACGCGAGTGGGTAGCCTGTTGCGTCGCACCAGTTTGGATGAATTACCGCAGTTGTTCAATGTGATCAATGGTACCATGTCGCTAGTCGGTCCACGTCCGCACGCTAGCGCCCACAATGAACAGTATCGGGGATTGATTCGCGGCTACATGCTGCGTCACAAGGTTAAACCAGGCATCACCGGTTTGGCCCAAGTGAATGGATGTCGGGGTGAAACGGAGACGCTTGATAAAATGGAAGCCCGGATCGAGTGGGATCATCGGTACATTCGATCGTGGTCACTTTGGATGGATATCAAGATCCTATTTCAAACCGTCTTCGTCGTATTGAGACGTGACAACGCCTATTAGACGATTGAGTTAGGTCGGCGACGGCCAACTTGGAGCCGAATTATCGTTTTCTGAGGTGGGTCTGACAGTTAGCCATCCTCGTGAATTTGCCAAGCCGGCTCCCCTCGCCCCTGAGGTACGAAGGGGAGAGGGTTGGGGGTGAGGGGCTCTGCTAGGGTGAATCTCAAAAAGCCTCAACGACCCAATCGTATACAACTTCTTGATTGGCCAAGAAGCTTTTGATTGCATATCAGTGTCATTCGTTTTTGGTATGGGTTTCATCGAGGTTTACAGCCCAATTAGGGTTTAGATCTAAGAATCCTGATTCTCATGGTCTGTGTTATGCAAAGATCCTCACTGCCAGTAGCGTTATCAATCCTATTTCTTGGATGTACGTTCAGTGAATTCGAGATTGATGAAGAACCTTACTTCGTAATCCGCAATGTAGCGGTCGCTGATCAAACGGGTGTCGTTGCTCTAGGAGTCGATGTTGATCAATACAACCGTCGTGATGCGTTGGCATCGGGAAGCACCCATGAACGCAAGATTGTTGTACTTCGATTGGGTGATGAGGGGTTGAGGGTCGATGCCTTTTTCTTGCCGGAGTTCGCATTCACCAAACATGCATGTGAGGTGTTCTGCGACGAGGACCAGGTTTGTTTCCTAGACGCGGTCAAGAACATTTATGTTCTATCGAAAGGCGAACAGTCTCCCCAGTTGATAGATGGACGAGCAGCTCCCTCAGCTATGGAAAAGCTAGAGTTTTTAAAACGCGTGTCGGGAGAATGGAGAATAGCTCTGGGTAGTGAGACTGGTGTTTTCGAGGTTAGAGAAGATTGGCTCTGTTTCGAAGAGCAAAGACTACTAGATCTATCACAATGGAAGGCTGAGTTTGCGCGTAGCAAGTAAACCTTAATGCTGATTCCTTCGAGATCATCTAACTACACATGCCACATTGCGTTAGCTTGTAGATTGATTCCTTTCCCGGCACCTCCGTTCGCTTCGCTCACATGCGGTTCACAGCTCACTTCTGTGTGGCTTCGCAAACAGCCTACCCCTCCTGCTGCGTCGGGTACTCAGTCGTTTCAACTCGGTATAGTGACACTCCCAAACAAAGCACTGCGATCAACAACAAAGCAAGCAAGTGCTGCCACGCCGGGTCAGTTCCCAGTACGTTCTCAAACTGACTGCGTGCGTTTTCCCAGCCCATCCATTCGGCCATCAGCCCCCGCAGACGAAAGTTGATCGTCGCTTTGTTAATCACGGCTGGAACAAACGAAATTCCAAGCTCAACCACGACGGTGTAAAGCACGGCCGTTACGATGGATCGGCGGTAGAAGAGGGTGCCAATCAAGATGAAGAGCGCCCCGTGGCTGATGCACGACAAAGCCGCGATCGCCCATAGAACCATCGCAAGCTCCCAAGACACCGACGGACCCACGACGCAGCAACAGATCGTGATCGAAATCAACGCAGTGGAGAATGTCCAAACCAGCGAGGTGAGGTACTTGCCCAGCAGAACGGATTTGCGCCCGGCTTTCCTAAGGGCCAAATAGACCCAGGTCTGCCCTTCGATTTCGGTACTCACTGCCGGCGTCGCCCAAAGCAATAGTCCAAGCAGGCAACACACCTCTGGGATCAAGAAGTAAAGGGTCACGCCTAACGCCTGGAATACATCTGGCGACGCGTAAGCCTCAGGGCCCATGTTGACGCGCATCAGGATGTTGAGCGTCGTAAAAAGCGCGACCGGAAAAAGGATGAGGATCCCCCACGCTGCCATCCTGCCAAATGTGAGAGAGCGTCTCAATTCGAATAACATCACATCAAGAGACAATGCCAATGTGGTCATAGGGCCTCTCCCCGGTGGTGTCGAAGCAGCGAGTCGAACAGGGTCTCTAGATTTCCGTCGGCGGATCGCAGCTCGTTGATGCTTAAGTTCTCTTCACTGATCCACTTGGGCAGTTGTTGATAGAACGATCCCGGATCACGTAACGAGACACGTAGTTCACGTCTTTCGTCGACAAGGGAGAACGAATTGACCCACTCTACCTCGGCCAAGCGACGAATCAATTTGGGTGAGTCGTCGCCAATGATTCTGATTTCCTGAGGGGCGCGAGACACCATTGATTCGATCTCCGAAGCGGTACCCGACGCCAATAGACGTCCACCATGGATCAGCAGAAACGACGAGGTTACCGATTCAACCTCCTGGAGCACATGGCTGGCAAACAACAGGCCCCGTCCGTCGCCGGACCAAGATTGAAGCAGCCTTGTCATGTCAGCGCGTCCAACGGGATCCAGGCCGTTGTAGGGTTCATCCAAAATCAAAAGGTCGGGTTGGTGGGCAATCGCTTGCGCGATCTTGGTACGTTGTCGCATGCCCAGAGAATAGGTACCCATCGGGCGATGCATCGCGTGCGACATTCCCACGAGCTCCAAAGCCGACTCGGCCATTTCCACGCACTGATGCCTTGAAATCCCATGCAACCGTGTTTGGTACTTCACAAACTCCAACGCAGAAACATTGGGATAGAGCACATCGGATGCCGGGCAAAGACCGATACGACGCAAGACCCCGCGATTGACTGCGGGGTTTTCATCGAACACGCATACTGAACCGATGGTTGGTCGAAGGTGGCCAATCAAAAGGTTGATCAGTGTCGTTTTGCCCGACCCGTTAGGGCCGATCAAGCCATAGGCGCCGGATTCTAGATTGATCGTCAGATCGTTCACGCCGACAACGCGACCATACATCTTGGTGGTTTGGTGCAGTTGGATCATGCCTTCAGCTTTGCAATCAGACGACGACGAACTAACCAAAAACTCGCGACGGAAACGACGATGAGAACCGTCATGGCGGGAATGACGCTGCCTTCGGTGGGATCCAAACCGAACACCCATGCCTCGGCTTTACCGAGCGTGTGATAGGGCGAGAGCAAACGCCAACGATCAAGGTCGATACCCATTTCCTCCCAATCAATTCCACCACGCCTGCGTCGACGTGGAGCTCGATCTGCCATCGCGGCCGGTGAAAACGTCAAGATTTGATAGGAAACAAATCCCATCACCCACGTGGCGAACCAGGCAAACGTCGCATAACGGTTCTCGGAAGTGAGCGATGAATAGGCGATGGCCAGAAAGGTGGTTGGCACCAACAAAACCACCGATGCTCCCAGAATTCGAAAGGGGATGTCCCACGTTTCGGGAACCACTGAGAAGTCGGGCGAAAGCAAGACACCGACAAAATAAAGTGCCAAGCCAGGCACTGTCACGATCATGCCCAGCAAGAACCAAATGACAGCCGACTTTCCGATGATGTACTCGGTCGGTGACAACGGCCGAGAGAAGTACATCAAATACGCCTTGGTGCGAAGGTCGTACGAAACCAACAGCGGCGCAATCAGTCCGATCAAGCAGACCATTGCGAAGAGTTGCGGATACCGAAAGAACGTGAGGATGAACAGTGTCCAGACTTCGTGTCTCGCACCGGCCGGATCTTCAAGAACCTGCTGGGCCAGGTCGGGCCGTTGCAAAGGTCCGCGGAAGATGTTCGAAACACCACGCGAGAGGTTGGGATTGGTGATCGAGTATTCGAATAGAAAGATACCAATCGTTGGCAAGATCACAGGCAGCCAGGCCAATAGGAACCCTAGACGTAGCCAACGGCTCTTGAGGACTAGCGAGATTCCGCCTCGGGCAACGACCAACGGTCGAAGCAGCGGAGACGATCGGTGTCCATCCCAAGTTCGATAGCCAAGTTCGTGAAGCGGCATGATCAATCAGCCCCGCTTCCCGAGGCCACATCGATAAAGATCTGCTCAAGCGAATTGACGGCGGGCTCTAGACGTCTGATTGATGTGTCGGTTTCCGCTGCCCAACGCCAAAGCAGGTCCGACTGCTCAATCTCAATGCCTTCAACTCGCAAAGTGGTGTTGTCGTTTTCCGGGACAACGTTGTAGCCCTCGCTTCGCACTCGCTTAGACAGACTAGCGTGGTCGCCGCTTATGGCGAGGTGCATCGTTGGTTCAATGGGGCGGCTGAGGTTCTCAAGTGTGTCTACCACTCGAACTTCTCCGCCAACCAAGATCACCACGTGATCGCAAACGTTTTTTACGTCTGGCAGGATGTGTGTCGAAAGGATGATGGACTTGCCATGCTCGTCAGCAAGCGTTCGGATCCTTTGAAGCATCGCAAACCGTTGATCGGGATCCAAGCCGGTGGTGGGTTCATCGAGGATCAAGAGCGGCGGGTCGTGAACAATGGCTTGAGCAAACTTGAGCTTTTGACGCATGCCCGTTGAGTAGCCTTCAACCTCTCGATAACGTTCTTCGCCAAAGCCACAGAAATCCATCATCTCGTGACTTCGCCGCAAAGCCTCACGCGGCGCGAGTCCGGACAGTTGTGCCATCAAGGTGACGGAATCGATCCCAACCAGGCCAGCAATAAAACAGTCGTCCTCGGGCAAATAGCCGATCGAATCCCGGATTTGTCGCGTTTGGGTTGGCCATTCGAAATCGAGAACACGACCATAACCTGATTGCGACTTTAGTAGGCCCAGCAGAGTCTTGATGAGCGTGCTTTTCCCGGAACCGTTGGGCCCCAGCAAGCCTGTGACACCCTTGGGGATGGCCAATGAGACATTGTTTAGCGCATGCAGGTTCCCATAGCGTTTCGAAACATTCTCAATTTCGACGATCGTATCCAGCGTGCTATTCCAGTGATTCTTTAGTTGTCAGATCGAAGATGTCGCATTGTAGTGGATCGCTCCGCGGTCCAGCTCACGGGGCTCCGTTTCACTTTACCGACGATCGCGGAGCGGCGTATGACATGTTTCGCCAACGCCCTTCACATCTTGGAAGGCAAAGACAAAAATCTTCGAAAGAAGCGGTCACCTACCACCGCGCCAGATCACCGTGCCAGATCACCGTTTAAGGAGTTCCCCATTCTTCTCTCATCTTGGAACGTCAACGGGATTCGTTCGGCCTTGGATAAAGGCTTTCGTGACTACGTCACGGAGACTCAGCCGGACGTGCTCTGTTTGCAAGAGGTGCGTGCTCTTCCCGATCAGGTTGATTTGAGCTGGCTTGATGATCTCGGGTACACCGATTCAGTCTTCAATCCGGCGGAAAAGAAGGGGTACAGCGGTGTGGCAACTTTCTCGAAAACCAAGCCGCTAAAGTCGGTCGCTGGGATGAAGATGCCCGAGCACGATAACGAAGGGAGAGTGCTTACAACAACGTTTGAGGACTTTCATGTCATCAACGTGTACACGCCCAACTCGCAGAATGAACTACGGCGTCTCGACTATCGAATGCAATGGGATGCCGACTTTCTTGCTTATGCCAAGCGGCTCAATCGCAGGAAGCCTGTCCTCATTTGCGGTGATTTAAACTGCGCCCACAACGAAATCGACTTGGCTAATCCCAAATCCAATCGGCGAAATGCGGGATTCACTGACGAGGAACGCGGGGGACTTGATGCCATGTCGTCTGGAGGGTTCATCGATTCGTTTCGACACTTCTGTGATGAACCGGAGCACTACAGTTGGTGGAGCTTTCGTTCAGGAGCTCGCGCGAGAAATGTCGGCTGGCGGATCGACTACTTTTGGGTCGCAAAACGGTTTATGCCTCGTGTGACCAAGGCTGTTATCCGTTCTGAGGTGATGGGGTCGGATCATTGTCCTGTTGAGCTTGAGCTGGAAACATCCTCTCTCAAAGTCTAGCGGGATTGATAGGCACGTCGGGCACGGTGCCCAAGGCTTTTCGGTCGAGACGGCGAGAGAGCTGCTTCATGAGTGCTTTTAGGTTGGGATCAAGCTGTTGAGCTAGGTTGTTGAATTCATTTGGATCAGCGTGATGGTCATAGAGTTCTCGCCCCATGCGACCTTCATCCCACTCGGTGTAGCGATAGCGATGCGTGCGAATGCTCCGTCCCATGACGGGCTTAGGTAGCCGGCTATCAGCAGGACGAACCACCTGAGTGATGGCCTCCTCTTCCCAGTCTGCCTGAGGGTTGTTCAGTAGCGACTTGAGCGATCGTCCTTCCAAGTTGTTGGGAGCGACAAGGCCACACCCATCCGTCACCGTCGGATAGATATCGACGAACTCAACGACACGCCGGCAAGGCCCGAGTGAACCCGATTGAAGATGCTTTGGAGTTCGAATGATCAGAGGACTCCGCGAGGACTGTTCAAAGAGCGTGCGTTTCTGCCAGATGCCGTTGTGATCGCCAAGGTGATAGCCATGGTCACTCCAAAAGACGACCATCGTACGATCAGCTAATCCCAATTCGTCAAGTGTGTCGAGTAACCTTCCGACCTGAGCGTCAATGAAAGAAACGCAGGCGTAGTACGCTTGAGTAGCTCCCAAGAGAGCGTCTTCGGAGAGCCCGTAGTTGGGTACAGGGCAATTATGCGCGAAGGCAGCGATGGGAATATCCTGGCGGTCGCCCGTGGGAGCGAATGGCAACGCGAGGGTTTTCCGTGGATAGAGTTCGAAATACTCCTTTGGCGCCACGTAGGGTGTGTGCGGACGAAAGAAACCAACACCCAGAAAGAAGGGTTGATCTTGGTTCTCTTCCATCCAGCGAATGGCCGAGCTGGCGATCTTCCCATCGGTTTGTTCGGTGTCCTCTCCGTCGGCGGCCAGCCAGCTTAACGCAGCGCTGATCTTGCGATGAGGTTCCGCGTTGAAGATCAGGTCTTCTTCGTCTTTGTCTCGCCCTTTGGGATTGATCGTTTCTTGCCACGATGGTGGATCATCATGGCCGTCAGTGCCGATAGATGCGGGGACGTTGTAGTGATAGATCTTTCCAACTCGTGCGGTTCGGTAACCCGCCTTCAAGAATGCTTGAGGAAGCGTTACGGCATCGGGGATCTCGTCGCGAAAATGGCGGTCGAGGTCATACACACCGATGGTGTCCGGCCGAAGCCCGGTCATCACGCTCGCACGAGTTGGGTTGCACAGAGGCAGCTGATTGTAAGCCCGCATGAACGTAATGCCCTGAGCTGCTAAGCGATCGATGTTGGGTGTCTTGGCAATGAGGTCACCATAACAACCGAGCGTGCAGGCCAGGTCATCAACAGCGATGAAAAGAACGTTTGTCTTCGTTTGGTTCGCTGGACAAACCGGAAGTGCCAGCAGCAAGAAAGCAAGTGCCACGGTGGTTGGAAGTGCTCGTTGAATCATGAAATGTCGCAATTCGAGTTGGAGTTTTCACGCGGTGCTGAGTTCTGAATGACTTCCCCTCTGGGGAGGTCGGACGTTTGAACGGCCGGGTGGGGCCGCTGGAAGTGTGAAGAAGGAAGTCCGAAGTGTGAAATCCAAACGTATCAAGCCTTCAAACTTGACTCTCCGTTGGGTCGTGCAGTTTTAAACCACCCTCCCTCTTGGCATTGGTAC
>JBCCKZ010000045.1:0-15681 GCA_039027135.1 Planctomycetota bacterium | reverse complement strand
CCGTCCCTGCCAGAGACGTGCAAGAAAGATCGATCTCTGCGAATCGTTGCGCTCACTGACCGCGAGTGGAATCGGCAACAAGTTCACTTCTATCGCGATGGCGACACGCTTGAGGTGTCCGGTGGCGATGGATGGGAAGAAGAAAACCTGCAAGTCGGTGCGTTAGCCAAGAACTGCCTCAACGCCGGTCTTTGGGAGGTTCTTCTGTTCACGAAGGATGAAACAGGAAAGCAGATGTACTATCAGGGATGGTTCACATTCCCGATGGGACACTACAAGCGACTCTGGGAACAGAACACGCAAATGTCTTATTGGAACGACAACTTCTTTTGGCGGATGGAGCATTGGGTTGATCCGGAGGGGACTCCCGTTGATTTGGAATTGCTTCGCGACGCCGAGTCGATGACCAAAATAGATTACCAGTATGATCCCGAGGAATCGATCTGGTACTGCGGAGAACAAGTTCGTAAGCGAAGAACGACCAAGGCTCCCGGCGTTAGGCAATGGGGCGAGTTCGTTTCAAAGAGGCAAGATGTACGTTTTGCAACGTTCCGACCGCCTGGCGTCTATGACGGAAGTCAGTCTTGGGGCAACCGCTATGAGCTGATTGCTCAATTGGAGGGCGTCCGCCACCGACGAGTTCGCTCGACGCTTGATGATCAAGTGTATGATGAAATCGTGCTTGAGTTTGAGAGTGCGTCCGGCAAGCCGATTCGCTTCATCGTTGGCGGCCTGAGTCTGGATGAAGCGCCGACGCTTTCCAAGGACGACTATCACAAGGGCATCTATATGCCGATGGGCATTGGTACGCCGCCGTTTTATCAAGACTACAAAGATCTAGTCGCGTCACCGCCACACGCAAGTCCGTACTACAGCTTCTTCCTAGACGGTGATGATGGTTGGCTGGACCATCATTCGATGGCTGTTGATGGACCCGTGATCCATAGGGACTCAGACGATCCCAGCCTCGTCCATCTCTATTTGCTGTCTTATGAACGGCATCAAATCGTGATGCACCTTGAACTGAAGATTCCTGCCGAGGTGACGGAAGCAGATTAAACCTCGAGCGTCTGACGCCGCTCATTTTGCGGCTGGAGTCTGGCAGCTCCACGACTTTATGATGCGTAAAAGCTGCAGCCGATCAACGTATCAACTTTCCGCAAGCTACCCTTTGGATAGGTGCTTTGGCGAAGACACCGGGCTGAACCACGGTTCAAGTATGCAGAACAATCGTTAGTAGCAGGTTTTATTTGGTCGACCGCGTCCACCGGCGTCGACCCTATCCAAGGCGCATTTCGTCCACCTGGACCGGCACGAAGCCGCCCAAGCGGCTCCTGGAATGGATTGTGCTCGTCGCTTACGCCTGGAACGAGCTTCCGCAGCCGCAGCTCTTAACGGCGTTGGGGTTTTCAAATGTGAAGCCCTGCTTCTCGAGGGACTCATACCAATCGACTGTCGTTCCATCGAGATACAGAGCACTCTTTTTGTCGACGACGACGGGAACGCCGTGGCACTCGTACTTCGTGTCGGAATTTTCGTCAAAACTATCGTCGAAATTCAGCGAGTAGCTGAATCCGCTGCATCCGCCAGCGGTAATCCCAATCCTCAGCACGGTCTCTTCACCGAAACTGTGTTCGTTTTGGTATTTCTTGACTTCTTCTGCAGCTCGTTCGGTCAATTTTACGGCCATGGCCGGGCTGAATCCTGTGTTTGGGAAATGTCTTGATTCACAGCATAATACCTGGAAGTTCCAATCGATGACAACTCAAACCTTGGCATTGAGGCTTCCAGGCGGTAGCGTCCGTGGGTCCGATTTTGCTCCTTAATCTGTGATATTTTCCCCATGCGGCAATTGGCTTGCCTGACTGATCAGCAACAGGCCCACCAGTGGGCCGCTTGGCTTGTCAAGAAAGGCCTGGAAATCCGCCTTCAAGGCGAGCTTGAGAACCAATCCGGGGGGACTGGTGCGGTTGAGGCTGCTTCGAACGAGTGGACTCTGTGGGTGGTCGACGACGACCAGCTGGCTGAGGCTCGTGAGCAAATGACGCGATTGCGGAATGGCGAAGTCACGGAGTTTCCCGAGGTGGATAAGGCTGCATTTATCAAAGCAGCTCCGAAGGCCCCTCCTCGCCCTCAGACGGGGAATAAGGGAAGGCCGATCGACTGGAGTCGAGATCGCGATTTGATGCGTCAAGAGAAACTGCCCGTCATCGTGTTTGTGATCGTGGTTTCGACGCTTGCTTCGCTGGCGACCAACTTTGCCAGTTTGGATAATGATCGAAATGTCATACCTGGCATCTCCGGACAGGGTTTGCGCGAGGAGATGTCCTTTGTCGGATGGGATGCCTACCTTAAGAGCGGTGGCGACCCATTGGCTCAAATCCGCGAGGGTCAAGTTTGGCGTTTGATCACACCCATGTTCTTGCATGGCGATGAGATGCATTTGGTCTTCAACATGCTCTGCATTTTTGTTTTGGGCTCGACCATAGAGCGAGTACATGGGTCGTTCTTCATCCTTGCGCTTTTAATCGTGACGCAGATCAGTGGTATGCTCTTGCAGGCGTTGGTCCCACCCTTGGACTGGATACCCGAATTTTTGCATGGGAATCCACACGCTATTGGTGCTTCCGGTGCCGCGTATGGTCTTCTGGGTTTTCTTTGGATTCGACCTTTAGTTGATCGCAATTATCCCATCCAACTCGACCCGTTAAATGTCGTCATGATGCTTGGTTGGTTGGTGTATTGCATGACGCCTTACATGCAGGGCGTCGCCAATGGAGCCCACTTAGGAGGTTTGCTTGCAGGGATGGCGGTTGCCACGATCAAGCCGTTTGGAACTTATCGTTTGGCCAGCCAGTAGAAGAGTGTTGATCTTCTTGTCCGACAGAAGTCTGCGCGAACGTCTTGGCCTACTGTGTGACCTAGGGAAGACGTTTTATCCCTCCATGATTAAGAGGGCCGAAGCTCATTGCGCTGCCATTGGAAGTTCATGTCACTGCTGAAGGGGCTCAGGCCTGCACTGGTTGAAATATTGCCTTTGGCGATTCCGTTGATGATCAGTACGGGTATTTTCTCGCTCGTGTTGTTTGCCGACCGAACGTTCCTGCTGTGGTACGATCCACCGGCGATGAGTGCTTCGATGGCGTCGGGGAATCTGTTCTGGGTTTTGGCGTGCACTCCGGTGGGCACCGCGTCCATGAGCGGTGCAATCATTGGTCAGTATTTGGGTAAGGGTGACCAAGCGGCGATTGGCCGTTTCCTTTGGCAAACGGTTTGGTTTTCGCTTTTGACGGTGCCATATTTTGCCATTCTCGCCCTGTGGGCGCCCAAGTTGTTCTCTTCGACGGGGCAACCTGATGGCCTTATCGAGATGGAGTCAACCTATTTTAGATGGCTGATGTTTGGTGCCGTTGGTTGTGTTCTTGAGAATGCTCTGGCTGGGTTCTTCAGTGCCATGGGACGCACCGGAGTGATTCTTTGGGCCGCTTTATTGACAGGCATTTTCAATGTTGGATTGGACATCGTGTTGATCTTTGGCTGGGGCCCTATTCCGGCCTTGGGGATATTCGGAGCGGCCATGGCTTCAGCGCTAGCGTTTTGGTTGCACGCGGGGATCTTCGCTTGGTTCCTGTGGACGCCGGAAACGAGACAAAAATTTGGGCTGTCTGCCGGTCGAGTCTGGGAGACGTCGATGTTTCGCCGGCTGCTTTACTTTGGAGGTCCCAGCGGTCTGATGTATTTGATCGAGGCGGGTGCGTTTGCGGCAATTGTTCTCAAAATCGGTTCGCTCGGCGATCTTCCGTTACGCGCGACAACCATGGCGATCAATTTCAACATGGTTGCCTTCATTCCGCTTGTGGGAGTCTCGATCGCTGTCAGTGTCCTTGTGGGGCGTCATTTGACGGAGTCAGGCCCTCTTCGTGCTGCTTCAACGGCGCGTGCCGGATTACTCATTGCGTTGATTTACAGCGGTCTTTGGGCATTGGCCTACCACTTCGCCGGTCGGAAGTTGATGAGGCTTTATTCGCTATCGGGGACGAATTCGACGGGGGGTGAGGCCTCCGACGACAATGTTCTCTACGCCATGGACTTGGGTGAGATGCTATTGGGTTTTGTGGCGATCTACATCGTTTTCGACGCCCTGCAGATCACCATGGCGGGCGCACTTCGGGGCGCCGGCGACACGTGGTTTGTGATGGCGGCCAGCCTTTCCACAACGGTAATCGCGATTTCCTTGGGCTGGATTCTCGATCCGCGTGTGCCGTTTTCGGCTGATTCAACGGACTCGCTGATGCACTGGTGGTGGGTTTTGACCGGCTGGATCGTTTCCCTGGCCTTGCTCATGGTTGGGCGATACCTGAGCGGTCGCTGGAAAGGGATTCGAATGGTTTGACGAATTGCCTTGTCAACCACGCTGATCCCTGGCTAAACTCCGTCCCCTGAGATCCCCGAAATTGACCCAACTGACAGTTCGATGGCAAAAAGCAAAAAGAAAGCTGAAACGATTTTCTTGGTCTGCGATGAGACTGGCGACTACAACTACAGCCTCAAGCGGAAGCCCGGCGGCGAAAAGCTGCACCTAAAGAAGTACTGCCCCCGGCTTCGCAAGCACACCATGCATAGCGAAAAGAAGAAATAGTTGCGACGCCGGTGGAGGGTTCTGCCGCACGACTCGGCTCGAGTCGACTCTCTCATTCGCAGTACCGGTCTCCCGCCGGTGGTCGCTCGGCTTTTAGTTGGGCGTGGTGTCTACGACTCTGATGCTGCGGATCTTTTTCTCCAGACCAAGCTGACGTCGCTCCGGCCGCCCCAGGAACTTCCCGGGGTTCCGATGGCCGTCGAACGTATTGCAGCCGCGATTGAGTCGAAGACTCCGATGGTTGTTTACGGAGACTATGACTGCGATGGAATGACCGGATCGGCCATTCTCGTCAGCGGCCTTCGTTTGCTTGGGGCGGATGTGACCTATCACGTCCCCAACCGCCTTGAAGATGGCTACGGGCTCAACGAGCAGGCGATTAAGAATCTCGTCAAACGCGGTCGCCAGATGATCATCACGGTGGACTGCGGTATCGGTAGCGTCGAGCATGCTGAGCTATGCAAGGAACTTGGCGTCGATCTCATCATTACTGATCATCACACAATCGGAGAGACGATTCCTGACGCGGCGGGTGTCGTTCATCCGCGTTTGCCTGGAAATGCCTATCCTTTCGGCGATCTATGTGGTGCGGGTGTCGCTTTCAAATTGGCATGGGCTCTTTGTCAACACATTTGTGGCAGCCAAAAAGTAACTGAACGCCTGAGACGTTACCTGATGCAGTCATTGTCGCTCGCGGCGATTGGAACGGTTGCCGATGTGGTGTCGCTGACCGATGAGAATCGAATCCTTGTCAATCATGGGTTACGTATGTTGGCTGCTGAGCCTCTTCCCGGCTTGGCGGAATTGATGAAGGTTTGCGGAGTCAGCCGGCAAGACAACATCGATGCTGAAACGATCGCGTTTAAGTTGGCGCCTCGGCTCAATGCGGCAGGGAGGTTGGGGCAAGCTCAATTGGGAGTTGAATTGCTCACTTGCGATGCCGGGACACGGGCTGAGCAGTTGGCCGCCTACATCAATGAACTCAACGGCACGCGTGACACGCTCCAAAGGAGTGTTTATCTGGCTGCCAATAAGCAGATCAAGAACGACTTCAACATCGAAGGCGATGCGGCTTTTGTTGCTGCGGGTGTGGGTTGGCACCCGGGCGTGATTGGTATCGTTGCGGGTCGCCTCGCTGAGAAGTACGCCAGACCGGTGTTTGTGGTCTCGCTCGACGCGGCGGGGCAATCGCCAGCGACAGGATCAGGAAGAGTCGGGGGGAACGGGCATCAATCTCTACGACGCTTTGGGTGAGTGTGAAGACCGCTTGGTTCGATATGGTGGACATGCGGCTGCAGCGGGTCTGACGATCGACGAAGGCCAGTTGTCACATTTCCGCGATGATTTCTGCGAGGCGGTTTCGATTCAAGCTAAAGAACATGCACTTGAACCCGAGATTGTCATTGATGCGGAAGTTCCGTTTGGCCAACTCAATCTGAATGTACTGGACCAAATTGATATGCTCGCACCATTTGGTGAAGGCAATCCAAGACCGCTTTTGTGCAGTACCGATGTTACGCTCAAAGCACCTGCGACGAAGATGGGTAAGAGTGAGCGGCATTTGAGTGTGCAATTTGCTCAGGGCAATAAGACCATCCGAGCAGTCGCCTTCAATGCGGCTGATTGGTGTGAAGAGCTCAATGAGACGGATGGTCCGCTGCGGATTGCTTATCGACCCGTCATCAATGAGTTTCGAGGTTACAAGAACGTCGAGATGCACTTGGTGGATTGGAAGTCGGTTTAGGCTTTTAGTGCGGTAGCTGAGTTCAAGTTTGAGTAACTGTATGAAGACTTGGCGTACCCTCCCTCTGGGAAGGTCGCGAGGAACGAGCGGGGAGGGAAACATCAACGAATTGCTTCGTTTCACTATCGCCGGCCGCTACCGCGTCTGACCCTCCCGCAAGCGTGAGGGTGTGTTCAAACATTTTCTGAGTGGTTAGCCAGTATTCAAACCATCTTGAAGTCCATCAGGCGCATAGATCGTTCGTCCTCCGTCAACTGGAAGACAAACACCATTGACATAGGTGTTTTCGCAAAGGAACTGAACCGCGTGCGCGACATGCTCTGCAGTGCCCACCGTCCCCACGAGTGTGCTGCGTCCGATCATTTCCGCTCGATCTTCTGCTACATCGCTCGCTAGTAGAACAGGGCCTGGCTTGATCGCGTTGACTCTTACCCGTGAGTTGCGACGTCCAAGCTCAACCGCTAACGAACGAGTCATCGTGTCGATAGCACCCTTGGAAGGAAAGTAAGCAGCGTGATCGAGGTACGGTCTACAGGTGGCCCAATCGCTCAGGTTCACAATTGCACCACCGGAAGCCTGATTCACCATCTGAAGACCTGCAGTCCGGGCAATCATGAAGCAAGCCAACGTGTTGATTTCGAAATAGTTTCTCACCTCGCTAGCAGTGACATCCTCTAGTTTTGTTGGAGACCAAATCGCCGCGCAGTTGACAAGGATATCAATGCGTCCGAATTGCTCGACGACGTTCCTGACCAGCTGATCGGCAGTCTCCGCGTTTGAAAGATTGGCCTCAAAGGCCTCGACTCGCTGTGTTCCTTCCGATCGCCATCGCGCGGCCACGTGTTCCGCTTCATCTAAGGAAGTATTCGCGTGTAGTGCGAGCTGGCATCCGGACTCGTACAGCTTCTTTGAGATCGCACGTCCCACTCGATCGGCTCCACTGCCGGTGACCAGAGCAACGGGATTGGGATGGGCGTAAATTTCTGCAAGCATGACGTTTCTAGAGGATCTACGGGATTCGCAGCGAATTGAACGTGATGGGGTCCTTGCCCTTTGACGACTTGGCTCGGATCATGATTGTTGGTCGCAAGAGACCATGACAGGTTGTCAATTGTTCGTGTACCCGAGGATTCTTGATGTCGGCAGAGGCCAAACTTGCATCGTTGTCGCTAGAACTGCCACCCGCACCCAAACCAATGGGCGTCTACAAACCCATTGTGATCGCGGGGTCGATGGCTTACCTGTCTGGCCATGGGCCTTTGCGGGTCGATAAGACGCTTATCACGGGACGGCTAGGGTTGGATATGGACGTGGAGGCGGGTTACGAAGCCGCCCGGATTACTGGCCTTGGAATGCTGGCAACACTCCGGGATTCGCTTGGTTCGCTCGACAAAGTCGGCCGTCTGGTCAAGTTGCTCGGATTGGTCCGGTGTACCGATTCTTTTAAGGAACAGCCAGCCGTTATCAACGGTTGCAGCGAGCTCTTTCGAGACATTTTTGGCGAAGACTGTGGAGTCGCGGCCAGAAGCGCCTTGGGGACCAATGCATTACCCGGTGGTATTGCAGTGGAGATTGAAGCCATTTTCGAGGTGAACGCTTGAGCCCGCCGGCTTCTCGTTGTGCTAGTTCCCAGCCACCGGTTACTTCAGCCGTAGAGTTCTCGGCCATCCCAAGGCTATACAATTTGGCAGATGAATGAGTCCATCACGAGTGTGACGGAAATCCACCATGACATCAAAATTCATCTCCGACGGTGCGAAATCGGGCGGTGGTATTTTCGCCGCCAGCTCCCGGAAACGTGGTGTTTCCATGCTGCCTGAGGACCAGCGGCAGCAGATGGGCGGGCTTCTGTTTTTGATATCGCTGTTCATCTTTTTCATCAGCAGTATTCTGCTTTACGGCCTCTACGCCTATTGGCGTCGAGACGACGGGCCCAGCGGTGATCCGCTGCCGAACAGTTTCTTGATTTCGACCGTTTGCCTGTTAGTTATCAGTGTCCTGGTGCACCTCGCGACGCAGGCAATTCGCCGAGAAAAACGCCAGAAAACATCTGCACTTCTAGCCGTCAGTGCGATCTCAGCAACTGTCTTTATGGCCATTCAGTTCGTTGCCATGGCAGACTTGCTTTCGGCTCAGTCACTTCGCGAGGGAACGGGGCGTGGTGTCGCTGGGATGGTGGTTGTTTTAGCGTTTCTGCACGCTCTTCATGTTGCCGGGGGCGTCATCGCACTCGGAATCGTCGCCTTACGCAGTCGTAGGGGGCACTATGATCACGAACGCCACTGGCCTGTTGATTTTGCGGCGCAGTATTGGCACTTCCTTGACGGTGTATGGCTCTGCATGCTGGCGGCCTTTTGGTTGACCACCGGCGGCTTCCAGTGGTAAAGATACATCCAACTTGGTTCGAGCAGAGCTCCGCAGGATGCTCGCCGGACTGATGAAGTCTTCACCTAATCTCGGAATTTGATGAGCTACCACGATACGGTGCTGCGTGTTTACAGTGACGCAGCGATGGCGCCCGCCAGTGATCTTTGTTGTGTCTCCAGCCCCAATCGCCACCTTCCTGATCTTCACATCCCCAATGTGATGCACGAGATGAACTATGGCTGCGGCAGCACCATCCATCTCCAGGACATGAACCCCAATCAAACTTGTGTTTACGTTGGTGTGGGCGGTGGCTTGGAGGCGCTTGAGCTAGCTTATTTCACTAGGCGTCCAGGAGGTGTGATCGCCATCGATCCTGTTCCTGAAATGCGTCAGGCTGCCAAGACCAATTTAGAGTTGGCGGCTGAAAGTAATCCTTGGTTTGATCCATCATTCGTCGACATTCGAGACGGTGATGCATTGAATCTGCCGCTTGAGAATCATTCGGCTGAATTTGCCGCCCAAAACTGTTTGTTCAACATTTTCAAGACAGGTGGGGATCTTGAGCGGGCGTTAAGCGAGATGTTCCGAGTGCTTAAGTTTGGTGGTCGCTTGGTCATGTCTGATCCGATCACTCCCAGGCTGATTCCTGAGCATCTGCAAGATGACGAGGTTCTTCGGGCCCAGTGTCTGTCGGGCTGTCTAACGATGGATGCTTACTTGCAGCGGATTGTTGACGTTGGATTTGGAACCTTGGAGATTCGTTCGCGTCGACCTTATCGCTGTTTGGACGCCGCAGGACACGGTTTGGATGAAGATCTGGTACTCGATACGATTGAGGTTGCGGCAATCAAATCGATCATGCCTGATGATGGGCCGTGCATCTTCACGGGGCGGACGGCGGTTTACACCGGGCCAGAAGAGTCTTTTGATGATGGAAATGGGCATCGACTCAAAAAGAACCTGCCGTTTTAGGTCTGCGATAAGACGTCAGGCATTTTGGCTTCTTTAGGTCGCGATGATATTCGCCTGACGGAACCAACCTGGCACTACCAAGGCGGTGGATGTTGCTGAGCTTTGAGAAGGCCCTCCGCCAGCACGCCGGAAATCAAGATTATGCGTCCATCGGCTTGCGTTCGGACGTGCCTACGACGCTGCAGATCAACATCGGTTTACAGTGCAACCTTGCTTGCAAGCATTGTCATGTGGAGTCATCGCCCCGGCGGACGAAGCATGACGAGAATTTGAGCCAAGCGACTGCGGATCGCGTCGTCGATTGGCTTCGCTTGCACCATAAAACCGTACAGATGTTGGATCTGACTGGCGGCTCGCCGGAAATGAATCCAAATTTTCAGAGCCTGGTTCGGGCGGCATCCGGTCTGGGGATGTCAGTCATCGATCGATGCAACCCTACGATCATCGTGCATCAGCGCGGTGGTCAGGACTATGGTTGGATTCCGGCGTTTCTCGCGAAGCACCATGTGCATGTGCACGCGTCTTTGCCCTGTTATCTTCCTGAGAATGTTCGTCGCCAACGAGGTGTGCACGCGTTTGATGATTCGATCGAAGGTCTGCGCAAACTCAATGAAGTGGGATACGGCATCGAAGCGAGTCTACCGCTGACGCTTGTCTACAATCCGACTGGGCCAAAGCTACCGCCACCAGCTGAGGCGTTGGAGGATGATTATCGTCGGGTCCTACGTGAACAATTTGATTTGTCATTCACGCGACTCATTACGATCACGAACATGCCGATCGCGCGTTGGCGTGACCACCTCAGCCGCAATGACAAGCTCGATCAATACGAGCAACTCTTGGCAGACTCTTTCAATAGCACGACCGTTGAACACTTGATGTGTCGTCATCAGATTCATATTGATTCAAATGGTCAGGTGCATGATTGCGACTTTAATTTCGCGATGGGGATGATAGCGAGTATCGAGCATGACCGATCTCGTCGATACCTTTGGGATTTCACGCCCGAAGAATTGACCGGCCGCCGAATCGCCACAGGATCTCACTGTTTCGGATGCACCGCGGGTAGCGGAAGTGGCTGCGGCGGATCATTGGTGGCGGAGAACGCCACCTAGGGCTCCGCCCATCAACCCGCTGAAACGAATCGAGCTAAAGGTCGTGACGCGTCATTGAGCTTGGCCTTACCAAAAAGAATCTTAGATTCTTTGTCCGATGATTCGGCTTCCATCACGCGATTGATGACCGACGGAAGGGATGCAGCGGTCGCCTTGGGCTTCCGGCTTTCGCCTTGGGCAAACACCTCAGCCATTGGGTCAATCTCATCGTCTTCCGTTTCAGCGGCAAACTCTCGTTCGCTGATTTCGCCGCGAAGAACTTTCACGCCTCTGGGGGCATCGATCCCCAGTCGAACGCTGCCTCCCTTTACCTTCACAAGTGTGATCTTGATGTCGTCACCGATGACGATCTCTTCATTGAGTTTTCGAGTCAGAACCAACATGGCATTCTCCTTTGCCCTCACGGGTCGTCGTAGATTGATTATTCGTGTTCCACGGATCCTCCCGTGGTTCAACGCCATGAGAATGCACGAGCTATGCCATAGTTCCGCCAAGAAAATGAGTTTGCGTCACAAGTGATTCAGGGGAAAGGGCTTAGGTGAAAGTCTCTTTTGTGGGGCCCTGTTCTTGCCGTCAGAATCAGTCGGTTTTCACTGTCAAACTTACAAACTTCGTTTCAATAACGAGCTTGAGGCAATTTTACAATTTCTGCTAAAAGCGTCGGGATTCCAGTTTCATGCCATCGCTTCAAAGGAGTGAACGTGATGCCTCTCTTGGTTGTCCGATACTTATTTCGTCAGCAGGCTTTCGCTGCACCGCTCAGCGGACTTTGGACACGATTGACGATGACTTTGATCGTTGTCGCTGCGTTCGCTATGACGCCACTGGACGCTCAATCGCCAAATGCGACGCCGAGCGTTGAGTCGGCCGGCTCGCCGAATATCGTTGCGGTCGTTAACGCACATCCGATCACGCGAGGAAGGTTGGCCAACGCAGCTGTCGATCGCTATGGTGTCGAGGTCTTGGATAATCTCGTCAATCGATTTCTGATTATGCAAGCATGCAATGCTAACTCGATCACGATCTCGAAAGACGAGATCAGCGGTGAGGTCCAGCGTTTGGCTCAGAAGTTCGGCTTGTCGATGGATGCCTATCTGAAGCTGCTTCAGGATGAACGTGGCATCACGACAAACCAATATAGTTCCGACATCATCTATCCCATGTTGGCTCTTCGGAAGCTGGTCGCCGACAAGATTGAGGTAACTCAAGAAGAGTTCAACCAAGCCTTCGAAGCGGAGTACGGAGAAGCCGTGAAGTGCCGACTCATCATGAAGAAATCTCGAGCGGATGCATTGACGCTGCAAGCGAAGGCAAAGGCTGAGCCAGCTTCGTTTGGTGAGCTTGCCAAACGTCATAGCGAGGACGAAGCGAGTGCATCCGTTGGTGGTTTGATCCCACCCATTCGACGCCACACTGGCGATTCCAGGTTGGAATCAATGGCTTTCGCACTGCAAGACGGTGAGGTCTCCGAAATGTTCCAGCTTGGAGACCAGTGGATTTTCATGCAGGCCGTCCGAAGAATTCCCGCCACGCGTCCATCGCAAGCGGCTTGGCCTGCGGTTCGGGAAACTTTAACCGATCGGATTCGTGATCAGAAAATGAAAGTGGCGGCAAGCGAACTGTTCCAGAAACTTCAAGCTGAAGCAAAAGTTGTCAAAGTGCTTGGAGATAAAGAACTCATGAATCAAAACCCCGGTGTGGCAGCGATCATCAATGGGCAGAACCTTCCGATCAAACGGGTTGCTGAAGTGTGTGTTGACCGGCACGGTGAGGACGTACTCGAAGGCGAAATCAATCGAGAAGTACTCCGCCAAGCACTAGGTCAGGCTCAAAAGCAAATCACCGAGGCGGACCTGCAGAGCGAGGTCGCTCGGGCTGCTCAGTCGTTTGGATTTGTCAGCGATGATGGGAAGCCAGAGATCTCAGCATGGTTGGAGTCCGTCGTTGTTGACGGTGGTGTCACCAAAGACGTTTACATGTCCGATACGGTTTGGCCTTCCGTGGCTCTTTCCAAGCTTGTTGAAGACGAGGTGGCTCTGACTCAAAAAGACCTCGACGATGGATTCGAAGCTGCCTATGGACCACGCGTTGAAGTCTTGGCGATTGTGTTGAGTGACCAGCGCGTTGCGGAGAAGGTTTGGAAGCTCGCACGTGACAACCCAAGTGAAGAGTTCTTTGGACGTCTGGCCTCGCAATATAGCGTTGAGCCGATCTCGCAAGACAACTTCGGAAAGGTTCCACCAATCCGACAAAATAGTGGTCAGCCAGCGGTCGAGCGAGAAGCCTTCGCGATGAAGCCGGGCGAATTGAGCGGCATTATCTCGACCGGCGGAAACTACATTCTGCTGAAATGCCAGGGGTTCACGGAGCCTGTTGTCAACGATCCCTCGATCGTGCAGAAGGAGCTTGTTCGCGATCTAACGGAACGAAAGCGACGTATGGCGATGGCAAAGAAGATCGAAGAACTTCGCGATGCAGCGGAGATTGATAACTTCCTTGCCGCTGTCAAGCGTTCGAACGCACCGGGCACTCCTTTAGCTCGCACCGCATCACGGAAGTAATCATCATCGAATGACGCTTCAATGGTCATTGCCGTTCAATCTCAGCCGTCGTTTGGTCGCTTCTGACCGAGATGGCTTTGGAACCGGGCGGTTCATTGTGTCCGTCCCACGCAGCATCCGAAGTGGCTGTCGAGCAAGGACAATTCAGTGCCTGCCGATCGGTTTCAATCTTCAGGCAGCGTCAGGGTTAGGTCGCGTCGTTATTGGTCAGCTGCTGAGAGCTTGGGCATTGGCTGTGAATCCTGATCTTGCTTCGGTGCCTGATCTCGCTTCGGTGCCTGGGACGACATGATCGAATGCCACCGTTGAGCTGGCCTGCGGGACCTGAGTTTCAACCGAATTTATTTCTCACGCCGAGCACGGCCGCCAAAGGCAGCCGTGCTCTTTCTGTTTTGATACGATGTTCGGATCAAACGCCTTGGTTTGGGGGTTATCGGGTGACCCATAGGCCGTCTTTGGACGTACTGACGGTTTGACATTCCTATGTACGCGTGATTTCGCCAGAAAACCAGGCTTAGATTTGCTCCAAGCGTTCGAATTGACGAAGACATTTCATGCCGATGGAACGGTCGTCAAAGCGGTCGACGGCCTGTCTTTTTCAGTAGGCAGTGGCGAGGTGTATGGTCTCTTGGGAGCCAACGGAGCTGGGAAAACGACAACCCTACGAATGATTCTTGGTCTCGTTACTCCGGATCACGGGCACGCAGAGATTGAAGATCTTCGTACGGATGTCGACCCCATCGCCGTCAAGTCGAGATTGGGTTTTGTCTCGGCGACAGATGGTGTTTATCCCTGGCTGACTGTTCGAGAGATGCTTCTTTATTTCGCGGACCTTTATGGTGTCGCCCGTGAGAGTGCCGTGGATCGATGCCGGGAGCTGTCAGATTTGATGGGCATCGAGACTTTGCTCGACCGGCGTTGTGGTGGTCTTTCGACAGGTCAACGCCAGCGAGTCACTCTCGTTCGCGGGCTTATTCACGATCCGCCCGTGATGCTGCTTGACGAGCCAACACGCGGGCTCGACGTGGTTGGTGTTCAGACCATTTTCGACTACATCGATCAGCTTCGCTCTCTTGGCAAGGCCGTCGTGCTTTGTACTCACCGACTCGATGAAGCGGAGAGAGTTTGCGACCATTTTGGACTACTGCATCAGGGGAAGCTTCGAAACCAGGGAACACTCGATCAACTCAAAGAACAAACCGGTCGTGAACACCTCATGGAGATGTTCTTCGATCTCATCGGACGATCGGAATCGGTGGCGTGAACGGAACTCTTGCTCGTCGTTTTCGTTTTGCACTGAAAGAACTTCGCGAAACGCTTCGTGATCGGCGGACGATCGTCACGCTTTTGCTCATGCCTGTTTTGGTGTACCCGCTTCTCAGCATGGCGATGAACCGTTTTCTGCTGGGGGGGGCTTCTGCCGAGGAAGCGTTGCGAATCGGCCTTGAGTCAGAAGTTGATGCCGAGTTTTTGAGCCAGCTTCTATCTGCACCGGAAAGTCAGCCGCCCGATGCTGTGCTTAAAGCCAGTGGAGGTGATAAGGCTGAGTTTGCGCTGTTCGTGCACGATGAGTCGGTGGGCAGCTATGTTAACGAGACGGCTTTGTTCCATGGTGATATTGATGTCTTAGTAAGTCGCAGCGATGCTGAAGACGGCAACGGTTTGGCACTGATCGCTGACAAGGGATCGCCTCGATCATTGGGTGCACGTCGAGTGCTCGTGGAGCGTTTGCAGTGGTACCTGCTAGGGCGAGCGTCGAACTACGCACCGCCGGCACCACTCAGCTTAAACGTTGTGGATGTGGGTGAACCTGATAAGACATCATTAGTCGCAACCATCGTTCCGCTTGTATTGGTGCTCATGACAATCACGGGGGCCGTTTATCCGGCCATCGACCTGACAGCAGGTGAGCGTGAACGCGGCACGATGGAAGCACTGATGGCTTCACCAGCACCGAGATTTGAACTACTCCTGTCGAAATACATCGCCGTGGTCGTCGTTGCGACCTTGACAGCGATGGTCAACCTTCTGGCAATGTGGGTCACCCTGTGGGGTGGCGGTCTCTTGGAGGCCTTTGGCGGAGCGTCGCTATCAATCGGGTCGATGTTTGGTGTCCTGGGTCTGCTGATTTGCTTTTCAGGTTTCTTTTCGGCTGTTCTTTTGACACTGACTAGCTTTGCCAGGTCTTTCAAGGAGGCTCAGGCTTACCTCATTCCAATCATGTTGCTCTCCATCGCGCCTGGCCTACTGAGTCTGATGCCGGGGATCCGGTTGGCGGGCGTG